>CAMBXJ010000254.1 GCA_945871455.1 Asaia bogorensis | reverse complement strand
GCCAGCGGCTGGTGGTCAGCGCACAGCAGCAACCGCAGTTGATGGCCGAGGAACCGAAGATCGACTCCGCCCAACGTCGTCTGGAACGATCCGCCAGCGAGCTGGAAACGGCGCTGCGCCAGGTGCCGCTCGGGTGATCGCCACGATGCACCGCGTCACCGGATCGGTGTCGCGGCACATCGACAAGGTGCGATCGATAGGGTGGGCGGGGAACGGGTCAGGTTAGGAAGGGGGCACATCATGACGCCAGAATCGCAGGCCAAAGCCAACCAGCCGAACGGCTGCCCCACGCTCCGCCCGCCGTCACTGCCGGGCTTGACCCAACAACCCGCGCGGCAACGGCGTGGGGCGAGTTGCGAGGTTAAGCCTGGCAGTAACGGTAAGCAGACGCGGAGGACCAATCTTTCAGCCGATTGGTTCAAAATGACCGCGGGCTTGCTGACAGGACTGTTGCTGCTGACAGGATGCGCCGGCGGCGCCAATGTCCCGCCCAGCCAGCGCGGTTTCTTCGGGGGGCTGTCCGCGGCGGTCAGCGGCGACGACGTCCGACGGGCGCAGAGCCTGGAGAATACCGCGGCGCAAGCGGAAGCCTCCGCGGCCGGCGCCGGCCAGCGCGCCGCGGTCGCGCGGCAGGAGGCCGATGCCACGTCGGCGCAAGTCACCGCGGCGCAACAACGTCTGAACGGGCTGCAACAGACCCTGCGCAACCAGCGAGCGGCATTGAACCAGCTCCGACCCCAGTCCGGACAGTCCTCGGCCGCCGCCGCCGAAGCCGCCCGTCTGCAACGGGAACTGGACGCCCAGGACCGCGCCCAGCAGGAAGCGGCGCGACGCGTAGGTGGCCCCTCCCCCGCCGCCGTGCAAAGACTGGATCAGCGATCACGCGAACTGGATGCCGCGCTGCGCCAGTTCCAGGCGATGTGATCGGGGCCCGCCGAACCTGGCGATCCGCATCCCCCCACCCCGGTTGCCACCAAACCGTCACCGCCCTACCGTGCATAGGATATCGCTACCGGCCATCAAAGGCGCGGCAGGCGGGACCACAAGCCAGCAGAGGGAACGGACAACATGAAAGTCGGTCAGGCCATAGCGGAAATCATGAAGCGGGAGGGGATCGAGATCCTCTGCGGCTACCCCGTCAACCACCTTCTGGAATTCGCCGCCGCGGCCGATATCCGCCCGATCATCGTCCGGCAGGAGCGGATTGGCCTGCACATGGCCGACGCAATCTCCCGCGTGACCTCCGGCCGCAAGATCGGCGCGTTCTGCATGCAGCATGGCCCGGGCGCCGAGAATGCCTATGGCGGCGTCGCGCAGGCCTATTCGGAATCCGTGCCGCTGCTGGTGCTGCCGCAGGGCTATGCGCGCCGGATCGCGGGCATCGATCCGAACTACAACTCCACCCGTTCGATGCGCGGCGTCTCGAAGATCGCTGAAGCCGTGAACGTGCCGGCCGAGCTGTCGAACATCATGCGGCGCGCGTTCAGCAATTTGCGCAACGGGCGCGGCGGGCCGGCGATCGTCGAAATCCCGACCGATATCTGGAACGAGGAAATCGGCGACCTCGACTACACCCCCGTCGGCGTCCACAAATACGGCCCCGATCCGGCAGACGTTCGCAAAGCCGCGGCGGCGATTTTGGCGGCCAAGTGCCCGGTGATCTACTCCGGCACCGGCGTCCAGTGGGCCGAGGCGTGGGCGGAACTGCGTGAACTGGCGGAACTGCTGGGCGCGCCGGTCACCACCAGCCTGGGTGGCAAGTCGTCCTTCCCGGAAACCCACCCGCTGTCGCTGAATTCCGGCGGCAACGCGCTGCCGGGCCAGGTACACCACTTCATCAACAAGGCCGATCTGATCATCGGCATTGGCTGTTCCTTCACGGAAACGAATTTCGGTATCAAGTTCCCCAAGGGCAAGAAGTTCATCCACGCCACGCTGGATCCGAACCACCTGAACAAGGACGTGGTCAGCAACGTAGGCCTGGTGGGCGACGCCAAGCTGACATTGCAGGCGCTGATCGGCGAACTGCGCCAGACCATCAAGGCGAACCGCGACAGTGCCGCGACCGTGGCGGAAATCGCGTCCGTCCGTTCGGCCTGGCTGGAACAATGGGCCGCGCTGCGCAACAACAACGAAGCGCCGCTGAACCCGTATCGCGTCATCCGCGACCTGCATGCCACGGTCAAGGAAGTGGTCGGCCTCGACAACTGCATCATCACCCATGATGCCGGCAGCCCTCGCGACCAGATCTCGCCCTTCTGGGAATCCACCGCCCCCATGACCTATATCGGCTGGGGCAAGACCACCCAGTTGGGCATGGGCCTCGGCCTGGCCATGGGCGCCAAGCTGGCCAAGCCCAACATGCTGTGCATGAACCTGTGGGGCGACGCCGCCATCGGCTTCACCGGCATGGACTTTGAAACCGCGGTGCGTGAGCGGATCCCCATCCTGTCGATCCTGCTGAACAACTTCTCGATGGCGATCGAGTTGAAGGTGATGCCGATCTCGACCGAAAAGTACCGTTCGACCGACATCTCCGGCAACTACGCCGACATGGCGAAAGCGTTCGGCGGGTATGGCGAGCGCGTGACCGAACCGGGCAACATCACCGCGGCGATCAAGCGCGGTATCGAGCAGACGCAGGCCGGCAAGCCCGCTTTGCTGGAATTCATCACGTCGAAGGAGACACGCGTCTCCAAGTTCTGATACTGACGACCCCGGGGCCGCGGCGCACCGCGACTCCGGGCAGGGACCCGTACGAAGAGACGGCGCCTAAAATAATAGTGGAAGGAAATGAGATGGCTCGCATATCACGGCGACGGCTATTGGATGTTTCCGGCAAGACCGCGCTGCTGGCCGGTAGTGGAGGGCTGGCCGGTATCCTGGCCAGCGGCAAGGCTCCGGCCTATGCCCAGGGCACCACGGTACATTGGCTCAAATGGAACGATTTCGTCCCCGCGGCCGATACCTGGCTTCGCCGCGAAGGCATCCCGGCGGCCGAGAAAGCGCTGGGGTTCAAGATAAACCTTGAAACGATCGGGCTGAACGACCTGCAGGCGCGCGCCACCGCCGCCATCCAGTCCAAGGCCGGTCCCGACATCATCATGGCGTTCAACAACCACCCGCATTTGTATGCCGAAAGTGTGGCCGATGTCGGTTCTGTCACCGAGGAGATCGGACCAAAGCAGGGCGGCTACTACGACATGTGCAAGGGCAACGCGCATGACGGCAAACGCTGGCTGGCCGTCCCCTATTGCGTCGTTGCCGGGCTGATCGCTTACCGCAAATCCTGGTTTGACGAGGTTGGTGCCACCAGTTTCCCGACCACCTGGGATCAGTATCGCGACGTCGGCCGCAAGCTGAAAGCCAAGAACCACCCCATCGGTCAGTCGCTCGGCCATACCGTCGGGGACGCGCCCAGCTTCTCGTATCCGTTGCTGTGGTCGTTCGGTGGAAAGGAAGTGGAGGCGGACGGCAAGACCGTCGTCATCAATTCGAAGGAAACGCTTGAGTCGGTCAAGTTCATGACCGCGTTCTGGAAGGACGCGCATGACGAAGGCGGATTGGCCTGGGACGATTCCAACAACAACCGCGCGTTCCTTTCGGGCACGGTCGCCGCGACGTTGAATGGCGCGTCGATCTATATTGAGGCGCTTCGTCGCCCCGATCAGTACAGGACCGACAGCGGCGCGCAGATGAAAACCGACATTCTGCACGCGACGCTGCCCGCCGGTCCCGCGGGCGCCTATGCCAACCATGCCGCCCAGAGCATGATGGTGATGGGCTATTCCAAGAACCAGAAGCAGGCGATGGATTTCCTGCGCTACTTCCACAGTGTCGATGTTTACGACAAGTGGTTTACCATCCTGAAGGGCTTCGCGTGCGGCCCGACGAAGGTCTGGGAAACCAACAAGATGTGGGACGAAGACCCCGTCATGCTGCCGTTCAGGGCCGCGGCCAGCTTCGGCCGGGTGCCAGGCTTTGCCGGCCCGCCCAACCAGAAAGCCGCCGAAGTACTGTCGAAATACATCGTCACCGACATGTACGCCAAGGCCGTGCAAGGCATGCCGGCCGAAGCTGCCGTCAAATGGGCGGAAACCGAAATCAAGAAAGTCTACGGCGCCTGATCGGCGTTTCCTGACCCGCGGGACCGCCGCCCTTTCCAACCGGGCGGCGGTCTGGCGAGGCGACCGAAGACCCACCGGCCCCTTACCGAGACAGGCGAACGCGCAATGGCGACAGCCGCGGGAAGCATAAATCACCAGACCTCGCACCCCAAGGCGAGCCTGCTCGATAACGAGCGCTGGCTCGCCTTCTTTCTTTTGGTCCCCACCGCTGTTCTGCTCGGCCTGTTCATCGCCTATCCTTTCTTTGAGGGGATATGGCTGTCACTGACCAACAGCCGTGTCGGCGTGCCGGGTGAGTTCGTCGGACTGCGCAACTTCGAGAAAGTGTGGAACGATTCGATCTTCCGCACCGCCGTGTGGAACACGGTCTGGTACACGTTCATCACCACGGTGGTGAAACTGGTGCTGGGACTGTGGCTGGCGCAATTGCTGAACCGGCATTTCAAAGGCAAGGCCTTCATCCGCGCCTTCGTGCTGCTGCCGTTCATCATCCCGACCGTGCTTTCCACCTTCGCGTGGAAATGGATGTTCGATCCGACATTCAGCGTCCTGAACTGGATGTTCTACAATCTTGGGATCATCTCCACCCGCATCAACTGGCTGGGCGATCCCGACCTCGCGTTCTTCTCCATCATCGTCGTCAATGTCTGGCGCGGCGTGCCGTTCTACGCCATCAGCCTGCTGGCAGGATTGCAGACGATCAATCCTGAGTTGCAGGAAGCCGCCGCCATCGACGGAGCCAATGCCTGGCAGCGTTTCCGCCACATAACATGGCCCTTGCTGCTGCCGGTGACCATGGTGGTGACCCTGTTCTCCGTGGTGCAGACGTTTGCCGATTTCCAGCTTGTCTACGTGCTGACCGGCGGCGGCCCGGCCAACGCCACGCACCTGTTCGCCACCTACGCCTATCAGATCGGCGTCGGCACAGGCCTGTTGTCGGAGGGCGCGGCGATCTCGCTGGCCATCTTCCCGGCCCTGTTCCTCGTGGTACTTCTGCAGCTTCTGTATATCCGCCGGGTGGAGAACCGATGATGCCGCGATTGCAAGTGCCGGCATCCGCCGCCGGGGGGAGCACACGCCCATGATCGAAGGCGCCCGCTGGAGACGCTGGGTCTCCTTCTACCTTCCGCTCGGCATGTTCGTCCTCGTCCTGCTGTTTCCGTTCTACTGGATGATGATCACCACGGTCCGTCCGGACGGGGAATTATACCGACCCTGGAATGCCGCCAACTACAACCCGTTCTGGACCAACTATCCGACGATGGATCATATCGTGCTGCTGCTGGAGGAGACGTTGTTCTCCACCTGGCTGTGGAACACGATGATCATCTCGCTGGCCTCGACCTTGATTTCCCTGACCTGCGGCGTATTCGCGGGCTATGCCCTGTCGCGGCTGAAGTTCCGCTATGCGGGCGCGCTCGGGACCGGGATCTTCGTTACCTATCTGGTGCCGCAGACCCTGCTGTTCATTCCGCTGGCCGATACGATCCGCAACTTCCACCTGGGCGACACGCCGTGGGCGCTGATCCTGACCTATCCGACATTCCTGATCCCGTTCTGCACCTGGCTGATGATGGGCTACTTCAAGGCCATCCCGAAGGAACTGGAGGAATGCGCCCGCATAGACGGCGCCACGCGGTTTGAGGCAATGGTCTACATCATCCTCCCCGTCGCGGTGCCGGGCGTTCTCTCGGCCGGGATCTTCGCGTTCACCCTGTCCTGGAACGAGTTCATCTACGCCCTGGTGTTCATGTCATCCTCCGAACAGAAAACCGTTCCCGTCGGCGTCGTGTCGGAGCTGGTCCGAGGCGACGTGTTCTACTGGGGACCGCTGATGGCGGGCGCCCTGCTGGGGTCGATCCCGGTGGCGATAGCCTATTCCTTCTTCGTGGAGCACTATGTCGCGGGATTGACAGGTTCAGTGAAGGGCTAAACGCCTCACCCCGTCCAGCCCACCGAAGGGGGACACCAATGGCCGCTCGCACCGGGGCCGAATTTCTGGCCGGGCTGAAGGACGACCGCGCAATCTGGCTGGGTTCGGAGAAGGTCGAGAACGCCGCCACCCACCCGGCTTTGTCCGGCGCCGCCCACGCAATTGCCGAAGTCTTCGACCTGCAGCACCAGGCCGCCGATCTCTGCCTGATGCCCGACCCGGAAACGGGGGAACCCATCAATGTCAGCCACATGATCCCCCGATCCCGCGCCGATCTGGATCGGCGGCACAAGGGGTTGGAGCGGATTGCCGAATACTCGGTCGGGCTGATGGGCCGCACACCCGATTACATGAACGTGACCTATGCCGGATTTGCCGGTGAACACGCGATCTGGGCGGCAAACGGCAACGAGGCCGGCGCCGACCGTCTGGTGCGCTACCAGAAGCATATCGCGCGGGCCGATCTGTCCTTGACCCATGCCATCGTGCACCAGACCGTGGACCGAACGCGCGGCGGCGTGCCGACCGGGTTCGATCCCGTGCAGTTGCACAAGGTCGCCGACAC
>CAMBXJ010000253.1 GCA_945871455.1 Asaia bogorensis | reverse complement strand
GGGGTTGGTGGAGCCGAGGGGAATCGAACCCCTGACCTCCTGAATGCCATTCAGGCGCTCTCCCAACTGAGCTACGGCCCCAACCTCCGAGGGCGCGACGTATAGACCGGCCTGTTCGGCGGGATCAAGAGGCAGATTTCATCGACGTGCGGTTGCGTTCGCCGGCGGACCTTTTTCCGGCAGCCAGACATCGGTCCAACCGGTGATATTCGCGGCGTCCGTCACACGCACCCGGGTCCGGCCCGGGCCGTTGCGTTGCATGATGCTCACGGCTGTCGGGACCGTGATGATGCGGCAATTCGCGGGTTCGTCCTCGTTTCCCAGGCGCCGTGACGCCAACCGCTCCAGATCCGCTTCCTGCCGGCACAAGGCGGCACCCGGGTCCAGGCGCGGCCATGCCAGAGGCGCCGGTTTGACGTCCGGCAGACCAGGGCCTGGCTTTTTGATGATCAGGCCGGGGGCATCGAAAAAAATGTTCTGGGCCCGCGCGGCGGGTACCGCGGCCGCGACAGACCAGGCCAAAGCCAAGAACCACAGGGGTTTGAACGCGCGCATGACCGCTCCCGCTAGACGACTCCGGTTCAGTCTATGGCGGACAGAGGCGGTTGGGCGCAACCATCCGGGTGGCGAACCGGCGCGACGCGTGCTGCCCGTCGGCGGACCGCCGGTGCGAACCGTCTGGGAATCGCGGCGGCGATGCCGCTCGCCCCCCATGACCGCGCCGTTCAAACCGGCGATACTGCCGCACAGGAACCGTCCGAGAGGCATCATGCCCGATCAAACCCAGGCGCCCCCGCTGCTCGACGTGCGAGGCGTCACCTTGCAATACAAGACCCGGGACCATCTGGTCACGGCGACCTACCGGGTCGATTTCACGGTCCAGCGGTCCGACCGCTTCATCCTGCTGGGACCGTCGGGCTGCGGCAAATCGACCCTGCTGAAGGCCGTGGGCGGCTATATGGCGCCGACCGAGGGCGATATCGTCCTGAAAGGCACCCGCGTCACCCGCCCGGGCCCGGACCGCATGATGGTGTTCCAGGAATTCGACCAGCTTCTGCCCTGGAAGACCGTGCTGCAAAACGTGATGTTCGCGCTGGAAACCTCCGGCCGGCTGCGCGGCAAGGCGGCGCGGGACCGGGCACTGCACTACATCGAGAAGGTCCATCTGACCCGATTCGTCGACGCCTATCCCCACACCCTGTCCGGCGGCATGAAGCAGCGAGTCGCCATCGCACGCGGCATGGCGATGGAGCCGGACATTCTGCTGATGGACGAACCCTTCGCGGCACTCGACGCCCTGACCAGGCGGCGCATGCAGGACGAATTGCTGCAACTCTGGGACGATACGCGCTTCACTGTGCTGTTCGTCACCCATTCCATTCCGGAAGCGGTGAAGATCGGCAACCGCATCCTGCTGATGTCGCCGCATCCCGGCCAGGTGAAGGCCGAGTGGAACAGCGTCCCCCGCGATGCCGACCCGGCCCTGGCGGTCGCCCTGGAGGAACGCATCCACAGCGTCCTGTTCGCCGACCGCGTGGAGGAGCAGGAGCATGTCTGACAACCTTCCCCGTCCCGAAGTCAACCGCACCATCCGCGGCGCCGAGGATTTCGGCATCGTCGAAAAGGCCCTGACCCCGTGGGAGCGGCTGTATCACCTGGTCTGGCTGCGCAAGACCATCCTGTTGATCGTGCTGGCAACGATCTGGGAGGTCTATGGAAGATACCTGGACAATCCGCTGCTGGTGCCGACCTTTACCGAAACCGTGACGGCTCTGTCCGGCGGATTGGAGTCGGGCGTCCTCCTGGATCGTGCCTGGACCACCCTCAAAGTCCTCATGCTCGGCTTTTCCGTGGGCGTATTCCTGGCCGCGGTGCTGACGATCCTGGCGATTACCACGCGAGTCGGAACGGATTTCCTGGAAACCGTGACCGCGATGCTCAGCCCCCTGCCGGCGATTGCGCTGCTGCCCCTGGCGCTGATCTGGTTCGGGCTTGGCATTGGCAGCCTGGTGTTCGTGATGGTGCATTCGGTCTTGTGGCCGCTGGCGCTGAACACCAACGCCGGGTTCCGCGCCGTTTCGCCCACGTTGCGGATGGTGGGGCGCAATTACGGCCTGTCCGGCCTGGGACTGGTCCTGAAAATCCTGATCCCGGCGGCGTTTCCATCCATCCTCGCCGGCCTTAAGATCGGCTGGGCGTTCGCCTGGCGCACCCTGATCGCGGCGGAACTCGTGTTCGGCGTGGCGTCCGGCAAGGGCGGCCTGGGGTGGTATATTTTCGAGAGCAAGAACCAGCTCGACATTCCGGAAGTGTTTGCCGGGCTGCTGACCATCATCGTGATCGGATTGGTGGTGGAAAACGTGATCTTTCGCACGATCGAACAGCGCACGCTTCGTCGGTGGGGCATGCAGAACTGAACGGGGAGAGAACAGATGGAAACAATCGTCGGCAGCGGGAAACACACCTTCCGGGTGCATGAGGACTGGCAGAAGCCTCCGGCGGATATGGAAATCAAGGCCGCCGCCGTCGCGGTCGATGCCCAGGATCGCGTGTTCTGCTTCAGCCGCAACCCGGAGCATCCGGTGGTGATCTTCGATCGCGACGGGAATTTCCTGTCATCGTGGGGCGCCGGGCTGTTCAACCAGCCGCACGCGATTCGTTTCGACGACCAGGGTGCGCTGTGGCTGACCGACGGGCACAGCATGCAGTTCTTCAAGTTCACGCCCGACGGGACGTTGTTGCAGACGATCGGCGTGAAGGATCAACGCTCCGACACCGGCGTGCCGTCCGACGATCTGAGCTCGACCGCCTGGAAGAAGGTGCGGCACGGCGCCGGTCCGTTCAACATCCCGACCGATATCGCGTTTGCCGCCGATGGTTCGATGTTCATGACCGACGGCTATGGCAACGCCCGCGTGCACAAGTTCTCCCCCAAAGGGGACTACCACTTTTCATGGGGGGAGCCAGGGGATGCGCCCGGCCGGTTCAACCTGCCGCACGGCATCTGGGTGGACCGGCACGGACGACTGCTGGTGGCGGACCGGGAGAATGACCGGGTTCAGGTGTTCGACCAGGCCGGCGGGCTGCTGGGCATCTGGCCGACCGAGTTGATCGGGCCGGCGTTCTTCTATGTCGACGCGGACGATGTCGTTTACATCCCGGAACACAATGGCGGGATGATCAGCGTGCTGACGTTGGATGGCGAACGGCTGGCTCGGTGGGGTGGACCGGTGCACAAGTCCTGCCATGGGATCTGGGGGGATTCGCGGGGCGATATCTATGTGGTGCAGCCTGGGGATTGGGGACGGGTGCGGCGGGTGGTGAAGTATGAGCGGGTTTAGGTGACGCTGTCTCCTTGTTGGAGCGAGCCTGGAATGGGGTGGGTGCCGCTGACGGCGGTTGCGGTCCATGCCCTTCATGAGCAGCGACTCCGGGCTGGCGAGCCGTCCGCAACGATGACGGCCCCGTTGGGGGCTCGCTTCCGCGACCCTTTACGCGCAATGGCCTTACGCGGTACGGTCGGACGACGGGACGAACCAGAGCGTTGGCCACGCACCTGTCCGACCACCCGTAACAAGGGGGATATAGCGTGAAACTCAGGAACGCGGCACTCATGGCGAGCTTGCTTGCCAGCGCGGCAATCGGCTTGGCCGGGACACCCCATATAGGCGCTTACGCCGCCACTGTGTCGAAGCCGGCGATCAGCGAGGATGCAAGTACAGCGCTTGCTCGCATGAGCGCGACCTTGCAGTCGAAGGCGTTCTCCTTCCAGGCGCGCACCCTCCGGGTGTCCGCGAACAACAACGGCGAACTGCTGCATATCGGGCACAATTTCAAGGTTACCGTCGGTCGACCGGACCATCTGCTGGTCGACGGGACGGGCGACGACGGACCCAGGAAGCTGTTTTACGATGGCAAGACGGCAACGGTGGTCCTCGACAACGGCAAGAAGTATGCGAGCCTTCCGGTGCCGCCTACGATCGAAGGAATGCTCCACGTCGTCGTCGGCCGTTTCGGTGTCGACTTTCCGCTCGCCGATTTCCTGACGGATGCGCCCGACAAGGCGTTTCTGACCGGGGTGACCGCCGGCCGGCAGGTCGGGATGGCAATGATCGACGGCGTGCCATGCCGCCACCTGGTGTTCTCGCAGCCACCGGGCATCGGGCTGGAGCTTTGGCTTGAAGCCAATGACGCGTCATTGCCGCGCCGGTTGATCGTGTCCTATCGCTCGCTGCCAGGTGCTCCGAATTTCGTCGCGGAATTCTCCGACTGGCGGTTCGCGGCGCCGCCGCCGGATGCGGAGTTCCGGTTCGAACCGCCGGCGGGGGCGGAACTACTGCAACTTGGTGCCGCTTTGAAACAATCAACGGGGGTCAAGAAATGAGCCGCCTGGTCGCTTTCGGTCTCGCCGCGTCCCTGGGTCTGATCCCCGCAACGAACGCGTTTGGCTGGGGCGCGGTGCACGGCCCCGCCGGTGGGGCCGCGTATCGAGGTCCCGCGGGTGCGGCCGCGGTCCGTGGTCCCGCCGGTGGCGTCGCGGTTCGCGGGCCCGCGGGCGGTGCCGCCGCGGTCGGGCCATACGGTGCGGCGGCCGTTCGTGCGCCCGTCGGCGCGGCGGCGGTTCGCGCGCCTTATGGCGGCGTTGCCTATGTCGGCGGTGTCAGGCCATGGGTCCGCGCGCCGTACTACGGGACCGTCGTCGCGGGTGTCGCGATTGGCGTCATGATCGCCGCGACGGCGCCGCCGCCGCCGCCAGCCCCGCAGTTGTGCTGGTTCTGGTCCAACCCGGCGCAAAACCAGGGTTACTGGGACTATTGTGGCTGATCTTGGATGTCGGACCGGCGGGCGGTGCTGAAAGCCGCCCGGTCCCCTTCCGTCCCGCACACCGACAGCGTCCCACCATCACGGCCGCCGGAGACAAACGATCAATGCATGGTCAGCCGAACCGCTGGACGATTTCGGGGGGCGAGGGACGTGCGACCGGATCAATCGGGCCGATGCAGGGAATGTCGGCCGCCATGTCCCCAGGGTGCCGGACCAGGCGTCCCTGTCACGCGAGCCGCCGCCGCTGCATCCCACACCCTATACCTCAACCAGTTCCACCCCCTCCCGGCTCGGCCCCTCGATCATCACCGCGCGCGTATCGCCCAACCGGTAGAGGTCGGACAGAAACGTCACCCCATCGGCGCGCAACTTCGCGACCCATGCATCAAGATCGGCAACCGCCAACCCGATGTGATCCTGCATCTGGCCGATAGAACCGCCCAATGGCGCCTCCCCCTGATTGGCATACCAGATCATATCGACGTCCCCGAACGTCACCCCGCCGCGCGGCGCCCGGAACATCCCGGCCCGATCCAGGGCCGGAAACGTCCGATCCGGGGTCCGAGGCACCTGGCAATCCGCCTCCGTCACGGTCACGGCGCCGAAACTGGCCCGGGACGGTGCATTCAGCACGCGCTGATACCAAAGCTGCGCGCACAGCGGATCTTCCTGCCACATATGAATATGGTTGAACCGCTCGGCCGGATAATTCCCGGCGATTTCGAACAAGGCCGCCTCGGGTCCGCCCCGGAAATACGCAAATCCCGGCCCACCGGGCGGTGGCGTCCCAGCGGCCTGGAACGCCGCGATCTGGGCCGGCGTCACGCCCAGCAGGTCGCCGATTTTGAACCAGGTGTCGCTGCTGACAACAACGGAGCCATCGCCTACGCCGGTATATAGCGGCGCGATCGTTACCTCCGGCCGGCCCGCGAAGGTGGATGCGGCGGCCCGGACATCGGTGACATGCCAGCCGAAATGCCAGATCGCGCTTTGCGGTTCGCTGGGGGGCGGGGTCGAGACCTTGTCGAACAGGATCATGCAGTTGTTCGGCGACAGCAGCGCCGGGAACCCGCCCCATTCCCCCTTCGTCCCGCTGGGAAATTGCCGGACATAAAAGGCGATGGCGGCATCCGGATCGACGGATCGCAAGTGCAGATGATGGAAGCGCGGCGTTGGCAACATGGCGTTCCCTCCAGTTGGTTCCGACGATGATCCAGCTTCGGTCACACGTCCAGAAACACGGTCTCCCCGTCGCCTTGCAGCTGGATGTCAAGCCGCCAGACCCCCGGCCCATCGGGTGCGGCGATCAGGGTGCCGCGCAAACCGGCGTCCTCGATGGACGACAGTAGCGGGTCCGTCGCATTCAGCGGATCGCCGGCGAAATATGCCCGTGTCACCAACCCCGCCATCAACCCGCGTGCGAGCAGGCAGATCGCGATATGCGGCGCCTGCTGGGCATTGCCCAAACCCGCGACCGGTCCCGGCTTGATGGTGATCAGACGAAACGTGCCGCTGGCATCGCTGTTCGCCCGCCCGAAACCGGGGAATAGGTCGCTGGCTGGCGGGTCGGACTGCCAGATCTCCACGCAGGTATCGGGGCAGGGCTTGCCGTCACCGTCGAAGATGGTGCCGGTCAGGACGATTTTGTCGCCGGTGGCGCCGAACCGGGTCAGGTCGGCCCAGTCCTTGTCCTCGATCAGATGCCAATAGGGGCCGATGGTCTGGCTGGCGGTGGCGATTCCCATGGGTCAGGCCTCCATCGGGGTGGCGCCACGGCCACGCAGCACGACATCGAACCGATAGCCCAGCGCGTA
>CAMBXJ010000252.1 GCA_945871455.1 Asaia bogorensis | reverse complement strand
TCGGGGTCGGGCGGTAGACCGAGATCCATGATCACGACGGGCGGATCTTCCTTGCGAATGATCGCCAGCGCCTGCGGACGCGCATGCGCCATCAGCACGTCGCAGGCCGGAAACGCCCACCGGTACTGAGAGCACAGGCCTTCGTCGTCCTCGATAATCAGAAGCTTGGGCTTGGCCATGGTCAGGCTCCGCTCATACGGACAATGCGTCTGTCCGCCCGGTCACCGCGATCATCAGCGGCAGCAGGATGCGCATTGTCGTTCCCTTGTCAGCCTCGGTCAGCACCAGAAGGTCACCTCCTGCCTCGCGGAGCAACTCCCGCGTCTGATACGCACCAATACCGTGCCCGCCATCTTTTGTGGTGGCAAAAGGACGAAAAAGCGTATCACGGACGAATTCAGGGCTCATGCCAGGCCCCAGGTCGGTCACGTCGATCGTGACGCTCAGCGCATCGTGACGGACGGCAATCTCCACCGGGTCGCCGTCGCCCGAGGCTTCAAGCGCATTGTTGAGCAGGTGTGTGATCACCGCGTCGAATGCCTCGGGATCCATGGCCACGGCGACATTGGCACCCGCGTCGCGCAACCGAACCGTCGCGTGGCGGGTCAGGCCGATCTGTTCGACGAGGTCTCGCAGCCTATCCCCCGGGATCACCAACGCATGGCTCCGCTCCTGGCGCTCGACCTGCAACCGGGTCAGCAGGCGGGTGATCTTGGCCACCGAGGCCCGCACCGTCGCCAGCATGTCACGCTGGAACTCCGGGTTGTCGGCATAGACCTCGGCGTTGGACAGCAGCATGGAAAGCTGGCCGGATACGTTCTTGATGTCGTGGATGACGAACGCGAAACGCTGGCTGTATTCGCGTAGCTCGCGCGTCTGAGACAGCACCTGCGTGGCGCGCTGTTCGGCGACCCGGCTGGCGATTTCGCGCCCGACCACCCGCAGCAGGTCGTAGACCTCCCGATCCAAGGCAAACGGCGCGCGCGGCGGTGCCAGCACGACAAACCCGATCAACGCACCCAGATGACCGAGCGGCACGGCCAGCCAGGTGGCCCCCAGGCCGGGAAACCAACCGTCGGCATCAGCTTGATCGTTGATGGCGACGATCCAGTCGCCGTCGCGGAACGCCGGTATGATCCCATGTCCGGGCGGGATCGGCAGCGTCAGGGCCGGCATGTTCCACGATCCCGCCCATTGAAACGCGACCTCGTCGGGTGCGCGCAGAAACAGGGTTCCGGCCGGACTGTCGACAACCCCCGCCGCCGCCCGGATCGCTCGCCCCGGCAGGCTGACATGGGCTTCGGGCGCCGTCAGCGTTTCGATGCAGCGCATCCACTCCCGCCGGTAATCGTAGCGGTAGCTGAAGAAGTTATCGACCAGCCAACCGCGGATACGGGACCGGATGGACGCCGAGGACACCAGGACCCCAACCGCCATCAGGCCGCCGAACATCAGACTGACTTCGATGACCTGGCCCCATTGGGCGCCGCGGCGACGGAACAGTTCCCCGGCGGCGGCGAGACCGACCAGGAATATGCCGCTCACGATCAGGGTGACGCTGTGGAAGACGACATTGCGGGATACGTGGATATCCACCTTCCAATGCCGGTTGCGCACAGCGGTCAGAGCGATCAGGGGCGCGGCGAGCGCCGTGACCGGCGCCCTGGCTTCGAGCAACGGAAAGGAAATGCGACCGAACAGGACCGCGTCGGAAAACAGCATCAGATCGTAGACCGCCAGGCCGCCCAGGGCGATGCAGAGCAGATTGATGTGCCACCGGGTCTCGGGCGCCGTGTTGAAATACAGGTTTTCCAGCAAAAGGATGCCGCAAACCGCAAACCCCAGTCGCAATGCCAGTGCGGTCACCGATTGGAGATTCGTCTGCTGTTCAGCCAGGACGCTCGCCAGCGGCAACCCCACGACGACCAGCAGCGCGAGCAACCCCATCGTCGTAAATGCCTGGGAAAGCTGTCGGTGTGCCGTGATCGTCTGACGGTAAAGATGCAGGATGAACCCATACCAGGTGACCGAACGCGCCAGTTCCAGCCAACCCGACAGGCCCCTGCCGTACGGTTGCCCGCTTGGGAATTGCCCACTTGGGAATTGCCCGCTCGGGAATTGCCAATCGTGGGACCGCCAGTCCCATGCCACCGCGCCCGCCCAGGCCGCGGTCATCAGACACGCAACGGCAAGCCACGTCCCGGTCCGGCTATTCGATCGACGGGCAAGCACCAGCCCGGCCAGCGCGATGTAGATCAGCGCACAGCCGAGATGGAGGACGATCATCGACGAGGGTGAAAAATCCATGGATGCCGATGCGGCCGTTTCCTGACGAGCGGGCGGTAGGTCGGGTTATAGTGCCACGGCGGTTCGGCTGACCATCCGGATCGGCCGAAAGCGACCCAGCCGATGAGAGCTTGATCACGCCAAGCGGAACGCGGCTGCGTGGCAATCACGCGATAAGACAGAGAGACAGGGGGGCGTGTCCTGTCAGGGCGAAACCGCTCTAGCGCGCGCCCTCCCGGAACAAAACCACGCGCACCGTCGACACCAGGATCAGAAGATCCAGGATCAGGCTTCGGTTCTTCACGTAGTATAGATCGTAAGCGAGCTTCTCCCGCGCATCCTCCACCGACGCCCCGTAGGGGAAATTCACCTGCGCCCACCCCGTGATACCGGGCTTGACGGCGCTGCGTTCATGGTAATGCGGAATGACCTGGGCGAGTTGTTCGACAAAGACCGGACGTTCCGGCCGGGGCCCGATGAGGCTCATTTCGCCACGCAGCACATTCAGGAGTTGCGGCAGTTCGTCGATCCGCAACGGACGGATCCATGCGCCCACCCGGGTGATCCTGGGATCGCGACTCTGGGCCCATTGCGCGGTGCCGCACGCCTCCGCCTCCACCACCATGCTGCGGAATTTGATCAGCATAAACGCACGACCGTTCAGCCCGGAGCGCAATTGCCGATAGAAGACGGGACCCGCACTGTCCAACCTGACGAGCAGCGCCGTGACCAGCACCACCGGCAATGTCAGGACCAGCAACAGCAAGGCACCGAGAACATCGAAGACCCGTGTCCTGGCCCGCGCCTGCCAGGCATTGTTGCGGGCAATCGCCGGTCGGAGCGTGCCTGCATCCAGCAGATCGAGTTCCAGGCGACCGAATTGTTGCTCCGAGAAGCGGGCCTCGTCGAACATCCGGATGCCTTTGCGTTCCAATTCGGCAGCCGACGGACCTTGGGGTGCCGCTGGCCGCTCCCGTGCTTCAATCACCGCCCATATCCGCAGTTCTCGCAGGCTGTCCAATGTTGGAACCGGCGCACCGGCGGCGACAAGACGCGCGTCGAACGGGCGCCCTGGTCCAATTCGCAGACGAGCCACCAGACGCGCGGCACGGTCGGCGTCGCCCAGCACCAGAACGCGACGTGTCAGCCATTGCTTGCCGGCGATCTGGCGGAATGCCGCGCGCGACAAGAATATCGTGATCAACCAGACGATAAGGATGGATGCCACCCCCAAGGCCTCCCGCGGGGTAAACCCAAGGCTAAGCGATCCGGCGACGAGCAGGAGTACGGGGAAAGCGCATACCCCTGCCGTTGTCAGATAGCGCACCAGATGGTCTGCTTCCAGGCAGACCCGCGGGCGGTACAGGCCGAACACAGCGGCGATCGACACCATTGTGACGGTCATGATGGCGGCAACGACGGTCCCGTTACCGAAAAATGCGCCCGCGAGGATGCCGGCCCCGACCGGGGTCAGCAAGGCGGCGTAAATCAGGAGGAACGACAGCAGCAACTCGAACAGGCCGAGAAGGGCCACTTCCACTGGCACCTGTTGCGCGAGGGTACGCGTCATCCGTTTCCCTGCCTTTCCCACGCTTTCGCTCGGCACACGGCGTGACGCCGATCTGAATGACGCCAACCAGTGTGACGCCCCCCATTTCGGCATGCCCCGGACCGCCGATTGTTCGCCAGATTTATAGCACGCCGAGGGAAATTATCCAGAAAATTATAATTGATCCACACCAAGATCACATCGGGCAGAACGAGTCGCCCCTTTTCGTGCCGCCCTTCAGTCCGCTGCCGATCATAATATGCACGATTCTCCCTATTTTAAATAGCACTAGGCAGCATAACCAATTATCAATATAACGTCTTCGATTGCAACTTTTGCGTTAGCTCGGCTTATCCGCGGCAAGGCCTAGGCCAATCGATCCATTGAACCTCGCCGGACGCGATGCTATGACATGGGTCTCCGAAGCGGTGGAGCCGCTCGATGGTTCCGGCCAGCCCGCAAGGCCCCGGGTTCAAGGGCCTTCCGCACGGCTCTCGCAAGGCGCGTAGCTCACCGGCAGAGCGCTGCCGCAACACGGCAGAGGAGGGGGTTCAATTCCTTCCGCGCCTACCAGGGAAGCACAGTCGGAACTGTTTGTTGGGGTCAACGTGATACGAAACTGGCGTACTGATGCGCGACCGGTCACGGCGATGCCGGCGACCCGACTGATCATGATGGTCTGCGTAGCGCTCCTGGCAAGCGCCCTGGTCGGCTGTTCATGGAACAACGACCCGCCCAATACCATCACCGCGGCGGAAGCGGCAAAGCTGCCGCAATCGTCGCTGAACGATGAATATATCATCGGCTCCGGCGACGCGCTGAGCGTCTTCGTCTATCGCAATCCCGATCTCAGCGAAGGTGGCGTCGCGGTCCGGCCCGACGGCCGGATCTCGGTGCCCCTGATCGAGGACATCATTGCCGCCGGCAAATCGCCCACGCAACTCGCGCGGGAGATTGAGGACAGGCTAAAAAAATACATCCAGGATCCCAATGTCACGGTGATCGTTCGCAACTTCATCGGGCCGCCCGACCGGCAGGTCCGGGTGATCGGCGAAGCCTCCGACCCCATCGCCATCCCGTTTCGGGACAACATGACGCTTTTGGATGTGATGATCGCCACCAAGGGTCTGACAAAATACGCGGCCGGAAACCGGGCGTTGATCGTGCGGACCGATAAATCCGGCCAGCGGATAACGATCCGTGTCCGCCTCAGCGACCTGGTAAAAGACGGTGATATCACCCAGAACGTGCCCATGATGCCAGGCGATACGCTGATCATCCCGCAATCCTGGTTCTAAGGAGACCGTCGCGCCATGGATTCCATGCGTCTCATGCTCCTTTCCTACCTGCGCGCGGCGTGGCGCCGGCGTTGGATGGGTGTGATCATTGCCTGGCTGGTGTGCGGCGTCGGCTGGGTCGGCGTCTACCTGGTGCCAAACAAATTCGAATCGAGCGCGCGTCTGTTCGTCGACACCGACGCCGTGTTGACCCCGTTGCTGCGCGGTATCGCCGCCGATTCGGCACCAACGACGCAGTTGGAAATCCTGCAACGCACCCTGCTCAGCCGCCCCAACCTGGAAAAGCTGATCTCCAAAACCGACCTGGACCTGACCTTGTCCGGACCCACCGACCGGGAGCGGATGATCACGCAACTTGGCGCCAACATCAAAGTGACGCCCCAGACCAAGACCCTGTTCACGATCACCTACCGGTCGGATAGCCCAAAACTGGCGCACGACGTTGTGCAGACCCTGCTGACGATCTTCGTGGAGAGCGCCACCGGCAGCAATCGCGCCGACATGGAAAATGCACGCCGCTTCCTGGAGCGGCAGATCAACTCCTACGAACAGCAGCTCCGCGCGGCGGAAAAGCGTCGCGCCGAATTCCGCTCCCGCTATATCGAGGTGCTGCCGAACGAGGCCAGTCCCAATGTGCCGGCCCTGGAAGGGGCACGCTCACAGGCGCTGGCTCTGGAAGGCCGCTTGCAGGACGCGCTGCTGGGGCGCGACGCGCTGCGCCAGGAGGTTGAGAACACGCCCCCGATGCTGGTGGTGGAAACCGGCCCGGCTATCCAACTCCCCGGATCCCCGGGCGCCGCCCCCGTGCCACGCACCCGGGTGCAGGAAGCCGAAGATCAGTTGCGCATGCTGCTGCTGCGCGCGACGGAGCAACATCCGGACGTCATCGCCCAAAGGAAGCTGATCGAATCGCTGCGCCGAGCGCCGAATGAAACCCCGACCGCGGCCGCGGCCGGGACGCAAACAGGGGCGGCTGCACCCGAGACGATGAAGCGATCCGCGCCCAACCCGATCTACGACCAATTGAAGGTCAAGCTGATCGAGGCCGACACGCAGCTGCTGTCGCTGCAACGCCAGCGCGACCAAGCCGTGCGATACCGCGACCGCCTGGAGAAAATCCAGCGGGAGCAGCCGGGGTTGATCGCCGAATATCAGAACATGGATCGCGACTATTTCGTGCTCCGCAAGAACTATGAGGACCTTCTGGGACGTCTCCAGCAGGCAAATATCGCCCAGGCCGCCGATACCCAGGCCGACAAGGTCAAATTGCAGGTGATCGACCCGCCCGAAATTCCGCGCCTGCCGGTGGCGCCGAACCGGTTGTTGCTGATCACCGGCGTGCTTCTCGGGGGCATGGCGGCTGGCGCCGGCATGACCATCCTGTTCGGCCAGTTCGATCGGTCCTTTTCCAGCGTCGATGAGCTTCGGGTCCTGGGATTGCCGGTCCTCGGGGGCATTTCCGTTCTTGGCCTGGCGCCTTTGCGTCAGCGCGTCATGACCGTGATGCG
>CAMBXJ010000251.1 GCA_945871455.1 Asaia bogorensis | reverse complement strand
CAGTTGCCATCCCAATAATCATCGGCACCGGGAAACTGTCGTTTCAGTACCCAGAGTGACAGCCCCGCGAGCTTGAGATCGGCCTCGCTGTCAACCCCTACGGTTTCAGACAAGCTACCTACCCCTCCTTCAATAAAACCTCCCGTATCGCCTCCAACTCCCGCCGCCGCCCGGCATTGGACTCCGGATACCGCAGCCCCAACCCCGAAATCGTATCAACCACAATCTGAGCCACAATCAATCGCGCATTGTGCTTGTCATCCGCCGGAACGATATACCAAGGCGCGTTCTTGGAACTGGTCTCGCTCAGGCAAGCCTCATATGCCTCCATATACTTGTCCCAGTAACCTCTCTCCTTAATATCCGCCTGGCTGAACTTCCAGTTCTTCTCCGGCTCGTCGATCCGATCGAGGAAGCGTTTGCGCTGTTCCTCCTTCGACATATGCAGGAAGAACTTCACCACCCGCGTCCCGTTGCCGTTCAGATGCCGTTCCAGACCCCGGATCGACCGATACCGCTGGCGCCAGATCGTATCGGCGTCGCCGGGGACATCCGGCAGCCCCTCGGCGGCCAGGATCTCCGGATGCACGCGCACGATCAGCACTTCCTCGTAGTAGCTGCGATTGAAGATACCGATGCGACCGCGCTCCGGCAGGTCCCGCGTGCACCGCCACAGGAAATCGTGGCGGAGTTCCTGGGCGCTCGGGTGCTGGTAGCTGAACACCTGGCAGCCCTGCGGATTGACGCCCGACATCACGTGCCGGATGACACCGTCCTTGCCCGCCGCATCCATGGCCTGAAAGATCAGAAGGACGGCGTGACTATTGGCCGCATACAGCGTCCGCTGCAATTTATTCAAAGTGCCGACCTGATCGGCCAGCAACGACTCATAATCCGATTTGGACTTATGGAACGGATCCACCAAGGTCGGCCAGTCGGAGAGTTTCACGGTCTTCCCGTTGCGGCACCGGAATTTTGCTGTGTCGATTTTCATGCGATTGATCTTCGCGCCATATAGGGTGGACGATCAAGAGCAACCTGGATCGTCCGCCGGTTCGCGTCCGCCAAGCGCCCGTCGCTCACGGCGCCACGACCGCATGGCCGGCAGGCCGAACGGCACCGCACCGCACGTCGCCACCGGTCCTCCCCGACCCAACAGGTGGCGCGCTGCGTGCCTCACCCCCGGGTCCACAACCCCCGTCGCGCCGCCTTGGCCTGCTGCTCCGCGGCCAGCAGGGCGGGATGTCCGGCGCCGGCGCGTGCCCATCCGGCCCTGACCAGGGCCTGGTTGACGTCGATGCCGCGCGCCGAACAGAGCGCCAGCGGACGGCCGACGGGGTCGCGGCCGGCCCAGGTGCACTCGACGCGGGTGTCGCGCACCAGGCCAGCCAGCGCATTGGCCGCGGCGGTGCCGCAATCGGTCTCGGTCGGTCCGGCGCCGGGGCAAAGTTCCCCGCGTTCGGGCGCGGTCAGGCCGACGAGGCGCACCACCCGGTCTCCCAGACGCAAGGTGCCGCCATCCAGCACCGCGACACCGGGCGCGGTGGCGGCCAGCACGCCGGTTTCCGGCGCATTGGCGGGTGCTTCCGATGGACGGCCCAGCAGCCAGATCCCCGCGCTGAGGATGCCAACGCAGCCCAGGACCGCCGCCGTCGTTGTCCGGTTTGGCAGGGTCGGGCCGCCGCGCGGCAGGGAAAATGTCGGTGGTCGAAAAATCCGACGTTTGCGATCGAGTGGCACGATGCCTGGTCCCTGTTGCTGGTTCGCCCCGTTGCGCGACTCGGTGCCCAGCCGGATGCCATTGGTCAAGCCCCGAAAGCCGCGAGTCGCCGGAATTTCTTCAGGGGCCGCGGAATCACGAGGCGGGCGAGGGATGCGCGTTGTCGCGACCCGACCCAGTCGGCCAGGCCGCGGCCGTCGCGCGGTATTCGGCTTCTCCCCCCGCTCGCATCCGGCGGTCAGGCCCGCGCCCGGCTCCCGGTAGCCAAGCCGGTGCCGACAAGTCGGTGTTGACGGTCTTGGCAGCCGGCCTCAGTCCGACGCCTCCAGCCCGCGCGGGGTGAGGAAGCGTTGCAGTCGCCCGCCACCGGGACCCAGCAACGACCAGGCGGCGGGGACGGTGAATTCAGCCAGGGCGCAGGTCGGAAAGCCTTCGGCCAGCGACCGTGCGGCGGCCCGTTCGGCGGGTGTGCCAGGTGGTGCGGCCAGGGCGAGCGCCAGATCGTGCATCCCGGGATTGTGTCCGATCAGCATCACCGAACGGACGGTGTCGGCAACCGCGCGCAACGTCTCCAGAAGCTGGGTGGCGGACGCGAGATAGAGGCTGTCCATCGGCTCGATCAGCGGCGCATCGTCCCAGGGGTCCAGCGCCTCCAGGGTCTGCAACGTGCGTTTCGCGCCGGAAACCAGGACCAGATCGGGGGCCAGGCCGTGCGCGTGCAGGGCAAGACGCATGCGGGCGACCGACCGGCGTCCGCGGGCGTTCAGCGGGCGGTCGCGGTCGGGTACACTGCTGTCATCCCAGGATGATTTGGCGTGCCGGAGAAGGAGGAGCTGGCGCATCGCGCAAGTCTGCCACGCGTTCGCATGGTTGTCGTCACCCGTCGCACACCCGTCGCCACATCCGGGCATCGGCGTGCCTCGGCCGAGGGGCACCGCATGACGTTGGTCCGGCCATATCGGGTGCCTTTATATTCTACCGCGGGGCGGTTGGCGGGCGCGGTCCCGATAGCGATGCGGCCAGGAGCCGGGGTACTCCTGCAAAATAGGTGGGTCCTGTCCACGGCCGGGCAGTCAGGCCTGAAGGTCGATCCACGATAGATGGCCGCCCTTGCCGGCGCCGGTGTCCACGAAGACGGCCCTGCCGCCGGACTGGCCGTGGCGGATATACGGGCGTCCGTCGGTGCTGCGTCGATCGTGGCCACAATAGACCGTCAGGCCGCGAGGGACCCGGTCGACCCAGCGCAGACTGCGCTCGGGATAGCCGTCGGGCTGCGTGCGTCCGGTCGGTTCGCCGAACAAGGCGCGGGAAACCGGCCCGGATGGGCGTTCCAGCCCGTGTTCGGGCGCGGCCTGGTCCAGCATCGCGGTGTGGAATCCCCCATGCACGAAAAAGGCGCGCCCATGTTGCAGCCAGGCCGGCGCGCGGGCTGCTTCCACCTGAATGCGAGCGCGAAGGGGGGCGTCCAGCTGGTCGATGGTTTCGCGCAACACCGGTTCCATGCGCACGGGCTGCCCGGCCAGGGCGCGGGCGAGTTTCAAATCGTGGTTGCCCAACAGGAACAGGCCGCGTCCCTGATCGATCAGGTCGAACATGATACGAAGTGTCGCGGCGCTGTCCGGTCCATGGTCGATCAGATCGCCAAGCTGGACGATGAAACGGTCGGTTGCGGCGGCGTAGGCGAAGGCGACGGCGTCACCGTGCACATCGCCGACGACGCGCAGACAGGCGTTGGGTGGTATGCGGGGTGCGTCCATTTGAACGTCGGAAGATAGGCGCTTGGGCGCGATGATTCCAGCGGCAAGCGGAGAATCGGACAAGCGGCGGCAGATGTTTCGATCGGGTTGGGCGTTTCGGTGTGGTTTGGCCACAACTGCGGCGAAATACGAGAAGGCAAGTATAAATTACAACCTATAGTATATTATTTTGATTCAATTCAAAGTTGAGTCCCCTGCATCGGTATGCACGCGCACAACAAACTGCCTATAAATGTTTTTCGTTTCCCAGAAGTGCCTCATTGAAGGTATTTTATCTTATTAATAATACAATTTTGACTGAATTGAAACTTGTGAGCCGCCGGCACGTATGACACATTCCTAACGTCGACGTGACCCAAGCACATCGGCCCTAGCCGCAAGGCGGGACGAACCAAATCAACGGCATGTCGGCGATCCCAACGGATCGGACAAGCAAGCGAGTGGTCACTATACGGGAAGTATCGTCCGAGGTCGATCGCGGGACGTTCGTGTCAACGGCACGAACCGCGTAACGATCAGCCACGATCAGACCGGAGGAGCACGCGGCGATGATGGACGATTGGATGGCACAAGCGGATGTCATGATCCTCGACCGCCAGGAATTCTTCAGCGCCGGACTCGTTTCGTTCCTGCAAGCCGCGCATCCCGATTGGCGGTTTGCCGTGCTCGACGACCTCGACGATCTGCTCGACCACGCGATGGTATCGCCAACCGCGGTTGTCCTCATCGACCTCGATCTGCCGGACCTTGGCGGCCTGCCCGGTCTCGCGACCCTGCACGCGGCGCATCCGGACCACAGCTTCATCGGTCTCGCGGGCGACGATAACCGGCCGTCGATCCTGGCCACGCTCGCGGCGGGCGCACGTGGCTACATCCAACGCAACGCCAACCCCATGCAGTTCCTCCGCGGGGTGGAGGCGGTGATGGCCGGCGGCGTCTTCGCGCCGGCGTCCCTGACCGGCGGCATTCAACTGGACGCGGTCCGTCCAGCCCCGGTCGCCAGCGATACGCCTGATATTTCCGCCATCCCCAACCTGACCGATCGCCAGCGCGAAGTTTTCCAACTGCTGATCGAAGGCTGCCCGACCAAGACGATTGCCCGCCGCCTAAATCTCGGCATCGGCACCGTCAAAGTCCATCTCGCCGCCATCTATCGCACGCTCGGCGCCAGCAGCCGGTTGGAAGCCGTCAGCAAGGTCCAGCGCACCTACGCAATGGCGAGCTAACCGGCCGAGCGAGCGCCCCCAAGGAGCGTATGTCGAAGAACGCATGTTGGGTAGCGCATTCCCAGGGGCGCCTGTTCGGGAGTGCTTGTGCGGGAGCGCTCCTCCCGAAGCACCTGATCCAGGAGCGCCCGATCCGATCGGCCAGCTACGGCTGCGACGTTACCTTCGCCAGTGCGCCCAAAGCGCGCGCGCGCCCGGCCGCCAGATCGACGATGGGCAGCGGATACGGTTTGCCGGCATGCGACCGCGGCGCCCCCGGAATTTTCCAGGGTGCATGCACGGACGGTCCTGACAAATGGGCAAGTTCCGGCACATAGCGCCGGACATAGCTGCCGTCCGGATCGAAGGTCTGGCCCTGCAACACCGGATTGAACACCCGAAAATAGGGCGCCGCATCCGCGCCACAGCCCGCGACCCATTGCCAGCCGGCACTGTTGTTGGCGAGATCCGCATCGACCAACGTGTCCCAGAACCACCGCGCTCCATGCCGCCAATCGATCAGCAGATGCTTGACCAGGAAGCTGGCGACGATCATCCGCACGCGATTATGCATCCATCCGGTCTGCCATAATTGCCGCATCCCGGCATCGACGATCGGGACGCCGGTCCGTCCGGTCTGCCAGGCGCGCAATCCCGCCGGATCTTCGCGCCAGGGCATATTGTCGAAGGCGGCGCGAAGCGGCTGATCCGGCATGGTGGGGTGATGCCACAGCAGGTGAATAGCGAATTCCCGCCACAACAGTTCGCGCAGGAATTTGTCCCGCCCCGGTGTCGGTGGCGCCGCCTGCACCGCGTACCAGACCTGGGCCGCCGAGATTTCCCCGAAATGCAAATATGGAGACAGCGCGGACGTCGCGTCCATATCCGGCCGGTCCCGACGGTCCGCGTAAGCGGCCAATCGGTCGGTGACGAAGCGGCGCAGACGGTCGGCGGCGGCGGCCTCTCCAGGAATCCAGTTTGCCCTCAGGCCGCCTGCCCAATCCGGCTTGGTGGGGAGCAGATTCCAGTCGGCAAGCTGGTCGGATCCCGGCGATGGCGGGGATGGAATCCGCTCCGGCGCGGGGACCGGCGGTGGAGGCGGCGGCAGCGCCAGGCAGGCATTGGAAAATGGAGTGTACACGGCGTAGGCGCCGCCGGATTTCGACCGCACCGCTTGCGGATGAAACAGCATCGTCGTCCGCATCCGATGCAGCCGAACCGGGGCGAGAATCGCCGCCATTTCGGTATCCAGCCGACGCGCCCACGGGTCGGGCGAGCCGCCGGTGAACACCTCGGTCGCGCCGGTCTCCTGGATCAGGTTCGGCAGCACGATTTGTGTCGGGCCTCGCCGCAGGATCAAGGGGGCGCCGCGCTGCACCAGGTCCCGCGCCAGGGCGGCAAGGCCGTGGTGCAGCCACCAGCGCGACGCCGAGCCTTCGGCCCAGGCAGCCGGGGCGGCGTCGTCGAGAATATAGACCGGAAGAATCGGCTGTCCGGTCGCAAGCGCGGCCTGCAAGGCGGCGTGGTCGGACAACCGCAGGTCATTGCGGAACCATAGGATGACGGGTGGGGCAGGGGGCATGGCGAGTGGTATGCCCGTCACCGTCTGTGAAGGACAATGTCGAACGTGACCGCGTTCGCGTCGATTGGGTCCGGCCGAGGCCGCGGTCCTGTGCGAGGTAGGATGGGCGGATCCTGTCCAGTCGTGGAATTCGGGCGTTGTGCCAGCCGGCCGAAGCGAATGATCGATGCTCCGCGCCCCTCGGCCCGGGTGCGAACCAAAATTGTGCGATCGATTACACGCCTCACCGTCATTGCCGGGCTCGACCGGCCAACCCGCGCTTCAGCGGCAGGGAGCGGGTTGCCGGATCATGTGTGGAAATGACGGTGAGGGACGTCCATGGGTGAGGGAACGCCTGTGGGTCATTGTTTCGACCGGTCGGAATCACACCTTGTCGGTCAGGGCGG
>CAMBXJ010000250.1 GCA_945871455.1 Asaia bogorensis | reverse complement strand
AGCCGGTGCGGAAATAGGCTTCTCGTTGCGCGGAGGTCAGCACGCGGGCCGGGTGGGAAAGGATGTCTTCCGGGGTCATGGCGGCGGTTCCTGGACGGAGCGGTCTTCCGGGAAGGGTTATCGCGGTTGGGGAGTATTGTCACGGTTTTGGCATGGAGATGCGACCTGTCCCCCGTCACGGGCGATGACGCGCATTGCGCCAATCTCGCTGTCCTGTTTCGCCGACGGACCCGGCGTTCCGGCCCGGGCGGATGCGACGGGGACGGCGGGCCACAAATCCGCGCATGACGTGATGTTAACAACCCCATGGTTCCGATTGACCTGACGCGCCTCGGTCCATAGCTTCCGGCCCATGCCGGAAACCGAACGCAACACCTCTATCACGATCCCCAAGGCCTGGCCGTTCGATGAAGCGGCCAAGGTCGCGCATCGTCTTGCCCAGTCCGGCAAGGGCCACGCGCTGTTCGAAACCGGCTACGGCCCATCCGGCCTGCCGCATATCGGCACCTTCGGCGAAGTGGCGCGCACCACCTGGGTGCGGCATGCCTTCACGACGCTGACGGGCCTGCCGTCCCGGCTGCTGGCGTTCAGCGACGACATGGACGGGCTGCGCAAGGTGCCGGACAACGTCCCGAACAAGGAAATGCTGACGGAATTCCTCGGCAAGCCGCTGACCCGTATCCCCGATCCGTTCGGCACCCATGAAAGCTTCGGCGCGCACAACAACGCCCGCCTCCGCGCGTTCCTGGACTCCTTCGGGTTCGAGTATGAATTCGCGTCCTCGACCGACTATTACGCATCGGGCCGCTTCGATGCCGCCCTGATCCGCATCCTGGAATGCCATGAGGAGGTGCTGAAGGTCATCCTGCCCACTCTGGGGCCGGATCGGCGGGCCACCTATTCGCCGATCCTGCCGGTGCATCCGAAGACCGGCGTGGTGATGCAGGTGCCCATGGAAGGGCTCGATCCAGCGGCAGGAACCGTGATCTGGCGAGACCCTGAGACCAATGAAGCTTTTGAGACATCCGTCAAAGGCGGGCATTGCAAGTTGCAATGGAAAGCCGACTGGGCCATGCGCTGGTACGCATTGGGTGTCGATTACGAAATGTCGGGAAAAGATCTGATCGATTCGGTACGCCTCTCAGGGCGGATCTGCCGGATCCTGGGAAGTCAGCCGCCGGAAGGGTTCACCTATGAACTCTTCCTGGACGAGCACGCCCAGAAGATCAGCAAATCCAAGGGCAACGGGCTGTCGGTGAACGACTGGCTGCGTTACGCACCGCCCGAATCGCTTTCCCAGTTCATGTACAACCAGCCGCAACGCGCCAAGCGGCTGTATTTCGACGTCATTCCTCGCGCCGTCGACGAATACATCGCCAATGCCGACAAGGCGCGCGGCCAGATGGCGATGGACCGCCAGACCAATCCGACCTGGCATATCCACGGCGGCAATTTGCCGAACCATGCCGGCAGCCCGATCTCCTTCGCCATGCTGTTGAACCTTGCCAGCGTCGTGAACGCCGACACGCCGGACATTCTGTGGGGCTTCATCCGCCGCTACAGCCCGGACGCAACCGCGGAATCGGAGCCGATGCTGGCGCGTCTCGTCGATCATGCGATCGCCTACTATCAGGATTTCGTTCGTCCCCTGAAGCAGTACCGGCAACCGACCGACACCGAACGGGCGGCGTTGCTGGATCTGGAATGCGCCCTGGCGACCCTGCCCGCCAATGCGACCGCCGAGACGATCCAGAACGTGGTCTTCGGGGTCGGCAAGCGCCACGACTTCCCCGAATTGCGCGCCTGGTTCGGCTGCCTCTATCAGGTGCTGCTTGGCCAACAGGAAGGGCCTCGCTTCGGTGGCTTCGTTGCGCTTTACGGCGTGGTGGAGACGATGTCCCTGATCCAAACGGCGCTGGCTCGCCAAGTGGAAGCGGCCTGACCGTATGACATCTCGAACTGTTGCGATCCTGCGTGCCGTCGCACGCCAATTGCCCGCGATCATTGGTGTGATCCTTCTGGGTGCCGCGATCTACGTCGTGCAGAAGGAATTCCGCCACCTGAAATGGGCGGACATCGTGGCGGCGTTGGAGGCGATTCCGACGCAGGCGCTGGTATTCTCCTTCATCTGGACCATCCTCTCCTACTACATCCTCACCTTCTACGATCGGCTCGGCACCATCTACGCCGGGCACAAGGTGTCCTACGGGCGCGTGGCGTTCGCGTCGTTCTGTGCCTACTCGCTGTCCCATAACCTCGGCTTCGCGGCGGTGTCCGGGGCCGCGGTGCGGTTTCGGCTTTATGCCCACTGGGGCCTGACCGCGCTGGAAATCGGCAAGACGGTCGCGTTCTGCAGCGTGACCTTCGCGTTGGGCGGCCTTGTGCTGGGCGGCGCCATCCTGTTTCTGGAACCGAAGTCGGTCCCGTTCTTCGGCCAATACCTGCCCTTGTGGGCGCTTTATGCCGTGGCGGCGCTGCTGTGGGCGATTGTCACTGGCTACGTGACCCTGTCCAAGGTCATCGGCAGCGTGCGGATCATGGGGCACCGGATTGAGCTGCCTGGGTCCCGCATGGCGCTGTTGCAGGTGACCCTGGCCACGGTGGATGTCGCCGTGACCGCGACGATCTTTCATGCTCTGTTGCCGCCCGCGCCCGGTCTGACCTGGACCATCTTCCTGGGCGTTTACGTCGCGTCCTACACGGCCGGACTCGCCGCCAACCTGCCCGGCGGCATCGGTGTGTTCGACACCGCGATGCTGTTCGGCCTGGGTCCGTATCTGGACGCGCCGCAGATCATCGGCGCGATCGTGGTGTTCCGTCTCTATTATTACATCATCCCGCTGTTCCTCGCCGCCGCGATGTTCGCCGGCTATGAGCTTTACCTGCGGGGCGGGTCGATGATGCGCTATGCCAAGCGGGTCTCCGGCCGGTAGTCCATACCATTTCGGCGCCATTGCCCGCCCGCCATCGCCGCTTCAATGTCATGACCGCATGCAATCGCCCCAACGGACAGTCATGTCCGTCGGGGCCGGAGGCTTTTCATGTCCCCTGAGTTTCTGACACTCGCGGCGGCCCTGCTGATCCTGGCTGGCATGGTGGCCGTTCTGGCCATGCTGGTGTCGAGACAATTGCGCGACACGCAATCCCAACGCCTGCTCGCCGAACAGGCCCTGGCCGGCATCCGAGGGGAGGCCGAGACAACCCGCGCCGCCGTGCAGGCCGTGGGACGCGACAGCGCCGACCGCCTGGCCACCGTGCGCTCGGCTTTCGACACCGGCACGGAGCAGATGCGGGCCATGCTATCGCGCGAACAGGGCGAGTTGCGCCTCGCCCTCGCCGAGGCACAGCGCATCGGCGCGGAACAACTCGCCCGCCAGTTCGAGGCGACCCGCACCGTCCTGGAGACCAAGCTGAAGGAAATGCGGGAGGGCAACGAGGCCAAGCTCGCCGAGATCCAAAAGACGGTGAACGAGCAACTGCATGCCGCCGTCGAGAAGCAGATGACCGACAGTTTCAGCCGGGTGATCGACCAGTTCGCCGCGGTGCAGAAGGCGATGGGCGATGTGCAGGCCGTCACCGCCCAGATCGGCGACATCAAGCGCCTGTTCACCAATGTAAAGACCCGGGGCGGTTGGGGGGAAACCCAGGTCCGCGCCATGCTGGACGATATCCTGCCGCCCGGCGCGTATGAAACCAACCGCAAGATCCGCCCGGACAGCGACGAAGCCGTCGAATTTGCCGTCATCATGCCGATGCGCGGCGAGAATCGACCGCTTTTGCCGATCGACGCGAAATTCCCGGTCGAGGATTACGAGCGCCTGCTGGCAGCCTCGGAGGCGGGCGATGTGGAGGCGGAACGGGCCGCCACGCGGCTGCTGGAACGGCGGGTGCGGGATGAGGCGAAGAAGATCGCCACGAAATACATCCACCCGCCGATCACGGTGGAATTCGCCGTGCTGTATCTGCCGACCGACTCGCTTTACGCGGAAATCGCGCGGATTCCGGGCCTGATCGACACCATCGGGCGGGAATCTAGGGTGCTGGTGATGGGCCCCAGCCTGCTGCCGGCCCTGTTGAGGACGATCCATTTGGGGTTTGTGACGTTGGCCCTGGAGCAGAACGCGGACCAGATCCGGGACCTGCTGGGGGCCACGAAAACCGAGATGCTGAAGATGGATGAGGTGTTGGGCCGGCTGGCCAAGCAGGCGGGCACCTTGCGGACGACAATCGAGCGGGCGCGCACGCGAACCCGTGCGGTCGGCCGAAAATTGCGTGCGATGGAGGCGATCGATGCGGGAGAGGCGGCGATTCTTCTCGAACTCGACTCCGAGGCGCTGGAACTTGAAGGTGACAACAATGACGACGAATCAGAGACTTGAGCGCTTTCACTCAAGCAGCGTCTGAAGCCTCCAATCGCACACAAAAATTTTGCGTGGCTCCTATGCATTTCCAGGCGGTTTGATGTGGGCGAAATTGTGTTCAGGCTTTATAGTCCGTGGCATCGTCTCCGCCACGGGATGGTCTCGTTAGGGTTTGGCGGCGTGAACAGGTTCTGTTTCGCGCGTCGGGCCTGGCGGGTGCAGCCTGCAACCGGTGCCGTGGTCTCCCTGGATTTCCCGTGATCGGGCGTCTTGGGGGCGGCGGCATATAGAAATAACGCGTATGACAATGAGGACGACCTTCTCTTGAACATGACCAACCGTGGCCGCGGACGCCCCACCCGGCGGCGCGGCTTCGATGATGATTTCAGCTATGATCGGGCGCCCCCGGGCGATGTCTCGCGCAGCGCACCATCATGGCCCTCCTCGGCCGGTTTCGGACCGGAGCACGACGCAACCGTCAAGTGGTTCAACCCCGAAAAGGGGTTCGGTTTCGTGGCTCTGTCGGATGGCTCCGGCGACGCATTCCTGCACGCGAACACTCTGAACCAAGCCGGCCACAACGCCGTCAGCCCGGGCGCGACCATGCGCGTGCGGATCGGCCAGGGCCAGAAGGGCCGTCAGGTGTCGGAGGTTCTCTCGGTCGACGAGAGTACCGCGACCCCGTCGGCCGGGCGTGGTGCCGGTGCCGGTGCCGGCGGCGGCGCGGGCGGTGCGATGCGCCCACCCATGGGTGCCGGAGGTGGTGCCGCGCCGCGGCGTGGCGCCCCCACCGGTCCGTCCGTGGAAATGCAGGGCACCGTCAAATGGTATAACGCCACGAAGGGCTTTGGCTTCGTCGCCCCGATGGAAGGGGGCAAGGACGTGTTCGTCCACGCCTCCGCGCTCCAGCGGGCCGGAGTGATGCAGCTCGCCGAGGGGCAGACCATTTGGATGGATGTCGTGCAGGGCGCCAAGGGTCCCGAAGCCTCCGCCATCCGCGTCGACTGACCGACCGAGACCAGCAAGACCAGTGTGGACCCTGGACGTGGTATCACGCCCAGGGCGAACGCTCGGGTCGGCGCCGGCCGCGATGGAACCGCCGCCCGGGGTGACCCCACGGCGCGCGGCGCCGCGTCGGCTTGAGGCAAGGCCGCACTGCGCCAGCCGGCCAAGCCGTCGGCCCATAGGCGCCCCCATCACCGTCATTGCCCCCCGCCGTTGAAGCGCGGGTTGCCAGGTCGAGCCCGGCAATGTCGTTGAGGAATGGAGCATCGACTTGCAGCCATTCCTTCTGCGCGTCGCCTAACCACGATCTCAAGCATGTGCGACGTCCCGCGACCCCCATCCCGTCGCCGATCATCGCCGTCCGCCCATCCGCGGCGCCCGTCATATCCGACAATCAACCGAAAAATCGCACGCTTTGTGCCAGAGTGTGACAACACTCACTTTGCGCTCCGGCCACCCGCGCTATCCCGGCGTTATAAATTCAACAGCCGGGGGGCTGGCTCGATGGACGACGTAAATGTCGGGCGTGACGTAAGATTGAGTTATTGGCAGGGCTCGCTGGACGGCTCTGGCCGTGGTTCGGGGACGCGCGGCCCGTGGGACGTTTTCGAAGACCATCCCGCACCGGACGACGACGACTGCGACGCGGGATGGCCGGAGCCGGCGCCTCGCAACGCGGATCACGCCGTGATCGCGGTGCATCGGCTGACCGGGCGGTCCCTGGGGCTGCTGACCGCCAAGGTCCATGTCACCGGCGCCGAAACCTTCATGCATCTGTCCGTCGCCGGCCTCCACGTCGGTGACCGGGGATCGGCGCTGCTCCGTCGCATGGTGGCGCTTCTGCTGCTGCGTCTGGTGGGGTTTGAAAAACTGCCGGATGCGATCGTGCTGGACTGGTGGGACAACGATCTGGGGCCGGTCCTGCGGGATCTGGTGGTGAAATGCGCCGGCGCGCATGTCTATCCAGAGACCGACACGACCGTCGTGTCGCTGCCAACAGCCGCCCTGTCCCATCGCGTCGCCCGCTCGCTCGGCCATCCCCGCTCCAAGGCGCCGAACGGAGCGAGCGGCGCGCTGCTGGTTATCGATCTACGCCACGTCGCCGAGGCAACCCTGGTCGACCACGCACGCAGCCTGCACCGGCTACGATTATCGAGAAAGGGCATCGTTCCGATCGTGATGCCCCTGATCCTCGCCGATTATCGCCGCGGCGTCGCGCAACGTCCGTAGCCGGCCGGCGACCGCCCAACCTCTGGCCATATCCGTCTGGCCATATCCGGGGCGCTTTCCGTCGATCGACG
>CAMBXJ010000249.1 GCA_945871455.1 Asaia bogorensis | reverse complement strand
CCGCCGGGGGAGGCGGCGATCCGGCTCGCCCGCCCGGGTGAAGCCCCGGCCGTGCGGGCCCTGGTCGAAGCCGCCTACCACCCCTACATCGCCCGCATCGGCAAACCGCCCGGCCCGATGCTGGATGACTACGCACGCAGGATCGCGGGCGAGCAGGCCTGGGTGCTGGAACAGGGCGTCCATATCCGTGCCATCCTGGTGTTGGAGGCGCGGGACGGCGATCTTCTCCTGGATAACGTCGCGGTTGCGCCAGAATGGCAGGGCAAGGGTCTCGGCCGGGTGCTGATCGCATTCGCCGCCAAGGAGGCTCGGCGTCGCGGTTTCACCGTGCTGCGGCTCTATACCCATGTCCTCATGACCAAGAATATCGCGCTGTATCGACGGGTCGGATTTGTCGAAACCCATCGGGTCCATGAGAAAGGCTTCGAACGGGTCTACATGCGCCTGAACCTGGACGATTAGACGACGCGCACAAATGATCGCTACAACCGAGGCGCTGCCTCCCGCCCCGGCCCTCTTTGGCGTTGAAGCGCAGGTCGCCGGGTCGATCCAGGCAAAGACCATGAGGGGCGGTGTGCCCGCGTGTAGCAAGTATTCGTGCGCGTCGCCGTAGCACCCGCAACCGACCGAGCAGGGCGGCTGGGAGAACCGCACGCACGGGACGCCGTGAGAGGTTTCTACCTTCAAGCCGGTGAAAGCAGGCGTGGTCGACCGCGGCGTCATCTGGGCAGCTCGGGCGCGGTCTATTATCATCGTATGCGGTCGACCTCCGTCCGGGATTGGCGGCCGAAAGCGATACCGCAAACCGCGGACGAACCGCCCCATGGATGCCGCCTCACGAATGGCCGAACCACCGAACCAGTGCCCCGGATTGATCGCCGCCAGGCGGCCCAAAGCGGGCATGGCGCCGGGGTTTTCCGTCGATGGCCTCGCCGATACCCGGAACCGCTGTGTCGTTGTACCGACGGAGCGGCGTGGGACCGATCCCGCCGTTGCCGCCGCGACCGACGTAAAGGACATGCCGCGATGAACACCCCACGCCAACCGCATCCGGACATGCAGGTGCTGACGGACGCTCAAAAAGTCGCCTATGGCGGCACCACGGTCGCCGAACAACGCGCCGGTTGGACCGCCTATACGCGCAGCATCGCTCCGCCGCGCCCCAACACCATCGCCGTCCGTGATGTTCACATCCCCACCGTGGAATGTGAGGTTCCGGTGCGGCTCTATCGCCCCACCGACGCCGCCGGCGCGCTGCCTTGCATCGTCTACATGCATGGTGGCGGGTTCATGAAGGGCGACCTGGACAGCTCCGACCCGATCGCCTGGGGCTTCACCCAGGAGGTCGGTGTCGCAACCATCAGTATCGATTACCGCTTGACCCCGGAATATCCGTATCCGGCCGCATTCAACGACTGCTTCGGCGTATTGGCCTATCTGGCCGACCATGCGCGGGAGTTCGGAATCAACCCGATGCGCATCGCGTTGGTGGGAGACAGCGCGGGCGGGCACCTGGCCGCCTCCCTCTGCCTGGCCGCGCGGGATCGCGGCGGCCCCCGCATCGCCGCCCAGGCCGTGATCTACACCGTGATCGGGACCGAGATGACCAGCGGGTCCTATATCGACAATGCCGAGGGCTACGGGCTGACCACGGCTGCCTGCCACGCTTACCTGAAGCTGCTGTTGCCCGATCCCGCCAATCTGTCCGACCCGTATGCGCGCCCGGCGGTCGCCACCGATTTCTCCGCCCTGCCGCCAGCCTACGTGGTGTCGGCCGAACTGGACCCTGTGCGCGACGACGGGCGGTTCTATGCGGCAAAACTGGCCGAGGCCGGTGTCGATGTAACCTACCGAGAGGCGCGGGGCATGATTCACGGCTTCATGCGCGCCCGATTTACCGGGGCGGCCGCAAAGGCGGAATACGACCGGATTTGCGCCTTTCTCCGCCAGCATCTGCTACCGGGCGGTCAACGCATCACTTCTTGACGCCTTTCTCCCGATCCCGAAGCCTGGTCACGGGTTCCTGCAGGAACGCGGCATAATCGTAGACGGTCTCGTCTTCCTGGTTCCAGCAGACATAGCCGCGACAATCGCTGGGTCGAGCGTCATAAACGCCGCAAAGCCGCTCGCCCGTCAGGAACTGGCATGTCTTGAAGCCTTCCTTGATCCGCTTCTCGCCCTTCTTGGTGATTTCGACGATGTGCCGCTTTTCGAAATCGGGCACCGTCAGCTTCAGGTGCTTGGCCAGCCTGCGGATGTCCTCTCGCCCGACGCGCACATAGCCGGCCATGCGACAACACAGTGCCGGGCATTGCATGCAGTCCAGACGTTCGTGGGAAACCATCCCGTAGCATCAGTATCTCGGCCCCCCGACGCAAGAGGACGCGATCCAGGATGGCGCAATCCAGAATCGGGGGGACCCGCGGCTCAGGCCGGGCGGCAGCGGACCAAATTCAACGGTCGCAATGTCATGACAACCTCATCGTTCTGATTGCTGACCTCGACCAGCCCCTGCACCAGGCCGCGATCCGGCTTGGAGCGTGACCGGCGCGCTTCCTGGATGGTGATCCGTGCCCGCAGCGCGTCGCCCGGACGCACCGGACGAAGCCAGCGCACCTCATCGATCCCCGGTCCCGCAAGACCGTTCTTCGGCAGGAAATTGGCGACAAACAGCCGCATCATCAGCCCGATGGTTTGCCATCCGCTGGCGATGACCTCCCCGAACGGTCCCTCCGCCGCCAGCGCCCGGTCAACATGCATGTCCTGCGGGTCGTACTGGCGCGCGAAATCGATGATTTCCTGCTCGGTCACCGAAAACGAACCAAGCTCGAACACGACGCCGACGGGATAGTCCTCGAAAAAACGCTGCGTGGGATCGGCGGGCAGACTGTTGGTCATGGGAAAAACCGGTCTGTTGCGGGTCGTTCAGCTACCATGCGATATCGCGGTCGACAACGCGCCGCCCATGCCCCAGCGGCCCCCACGCCACCCATGCCTCCAGCAGCCGAGGAGTCTCCGAACATGTCCCCCATGTCACGCCGCAGGGCGCTCTCCACTCTTGCCGGTGCCGCCTCGGCCACGGTTCTGGCTCGCCCCGCCATCGCCCAGGGCGCACCGTTGAAGGTCGGGTTGATGTTGCCGTTTTCCGGCACCTTCGCCGTGCTGGGCGAGAATATCGCCGCCGCCTTCGACCTCTGCCTGAAGGAGATGGGCGGCAAATTCGGCGGCCGCGACGTGACGTTGGTGCGGCTGGACGACGAATCCGATCCGTCCAAGGCCCCTGCCAACGTCAACCGCCTGTTGGGACGCGACAATGTCGATGTGCTGGTCGGCACCGTCCATTCCGGCGTGGTGATGGCCCTGGTGCAGGCCGCGCGAGAAAAAGAGGTGCCGCTGATCATCCCGAACGCCGGCAATGTCGCGGCGACACGGGATTTATGCTCCCCGTACGTGTTCCGGTCATCATTCAGCAACTGGCAGCCGGCCTATGGCATGGGCAAGGCGCTGGCCGCGAAGGGCGTGAAGAAGGCGGCGTGGGTTACCTGGGACTATGCGGCCGGAAGGGAATCCGGCGATGGATTCCGCGACGGATTGCGCTCGGGCGGCGGCGAGTTGACGAAAGTCCTGACCCTGCCCTTCCCGGAGACCAATTTTCAGCCGTTGCTGGCTCAGTTGCCCGATCTTGGGGTTGAAGCGGTCGGGTCGTTCTTTGCCGGTGGCGGCGCGGTGCAGTTCGTGAAGGACTACGCCGCGGCGGGGCTGCGGGAAAAGCTGCCGCTGTGCGGGTCCGGCTTCCTGACCGAAGGCGTGCTGAAGGCCCAGGGCGCGGCGGCGGAGGGCATTCAGACCGCGCTGCACTATGGCGATGGCCTGACGAACCCGAAAAACGTGACGTTCCGGACCGCGTTCAAGGTCGTGACCAGCCGAGACGCCGACGTCTATGCCGTGCAGGGGTACGATGCCGCGCAGATGCTGGCGGTCGGGCTGGCGGCAACCAAGGGAGACGCCGCCGCGATCAAGCCGCTGGCCGCCGCGATCCGCGCCGCCAAGATCGACAGCCCGCGTGGAGCGTTCACTCTGTCGGCGTCTCATAATCCGATCCAGACGATCTGGCTGCGGGAAGCGAAAGGCGGCGAGAACGTGGTGGTCGGGCCCGCGGCGGAAGCCCTGGCCGACCCTGGCACCGGCTGCAAAATGCCGGCCTGACCCCCCGGGTTGGGTCGGTCGGTCGCGGCCAGCCATGCCCTGCGCCCAAACCTTCCGACCCCGATCCCGCGCCCCCGATCCGGTCCGCCGGAGCCTGGTCAGGTGTTGCTGTAGCGGTCGCTGAAAAAGATATCGGTCGAAATTTCATCCACGGTGTTGCAACCGGTATAGGCCATGGTCTTGTCCATCTCGGTTTGGATGATGCCCAGCGCCTTGAACGCGCCGTCTTCGCCGCCGACCGCCGTGCCATACAATGTCGCTCGCCCGGTCAGCACGCATCTGGCGCCGAGCGCGAGGGCCTTGACGATGTCGGAGCCGCGCCGGACGCCGGAATCGAGGATGATGGTCAGCTTATCGCCGACGGCCTCGGCGATCTCGGGCAGTACCTCCAGGGTTGCCGCGGCGCTGTCCATGTTCCGCCCGCCATGGTTGGACACGACCAGCCCGTCCACCCCGTAGCTGACGGCTTTCAGGGCGTCATCAACCCGGTTGACGCCTTTCAGCATCAGGATACCCGGCCATTTGTCGCGGAAGATCGCGATATCGTCCCAATTCAGCGAATCCCGATCCATCCCATCATTCTTTTCGGCGCCGCCACCGCTGGTGATGGTGCCCTGAAACTGGTCCGGGTAGTTCTCGTGCTTCGGCATGCCGATCGTGGTCAGGTATCGCCCCATCACGCCCAAGGTCCAGGACGGGTGCAGGGCAATGTCGGCCATGAAGCGCGGCGTTGGGTTGAACGGCAGACCGAACCCGTTGCGCGCGTTGTATTCCCGGTTGGGCGAGACGGCGGAATCGACCGTGACGATCAGCGCCTCATAACCGGCCTTCTTCGCGCGTTCGATGATCTGATAGGAAAGATCCCGCCGCTTCCACACATAAAGCTGGAACCACAGCCGCCCCCCAGCCTGGTCGGCGATCGTCTCCATCGCGGTCATGGACGCGGTGGACAGGGTCAGCGGAATATTGGCCTTGGCCGCGGCCTTCGCCAAAGCCAGTTCGCCGCGATACCAGCACAGGCCGGCGGCTCCGGTCGGCGCGATCGCCACCGGAAACGCGGCGGGCTTGCCGAACAGCGTCGTCGCGGTCGAGCGGCCGGAAACATCGGTCAACGCCCGGTGTCGCAGCTTGATATCCTGGAACGCGGATCGATTGCCGGCGACCGCCAGGTGATCCTCGGTGGCGCGGTCCACGAACTCAAATACGCCGCGCGGCAGGCGGCGCTTCGCGGCTTCCCGGAGATCGAAGATGTTGTAGCAATTGTCGAGTGCTGACATTCAGCACGCCTCCCCAAATTCACTGGACGGTCCATGGGGCCGCTGCCCGCGCCGTCGATGTTGGCGAAACACTAGATCGGTTTCATCCCGGCTGGAAACGGCAAACCGCTCTGGCGTTTGGTTTGGTCGCATGAATCACACGCCATTCCAGTCCGCTCGGCTTGATCATGGCCTAACCCCACGTCGCATGACGGAGAAAGACCGACCGGCGCGACCGCGTCAGGCCCCATCCGCTTCGGGTCGCATGCTTGCGATCGGACCAGCATCGCCACCGCGCGGTTCATCCAACACCAATGCGGCGACCGGGTTGTCCATAACCGCCCGCGCCGCCATGACGGCAAATCCGTTGTCTCGTCTTGGGACCGCGGCCGGACCTATATTATTGTAGATGTAGTGTCCGGCCACATCCTTGCCGGTCGCGGCGAATGTTTCCAGACACAGCATGTTCGCAAAGGTGGAGCGGGTCAGGCCAAAGAACCGCTCGCAGGAGCGTGCAATTTCAAAATCGATCAGGGATTGATCGACCGATGTCAACGTCCGGAGTTCGGCCTCGCCCAGAAAGTCGCTTTTCCAGACCAGATCGATGTCGAAGCGGCTGCGCGCCAGGGCCCTGATCTCGTGCTTCGGTGTGGGCAGCGCGCCTTCGTCGCAGGTGACGTAGGCAATCCGAAGGTCAGGACGCGCCGCCTTGACCTTCGACAGAATGCCCACGAAATCAAGATCGAGGTCTTCGTTATGGTCGCCAACCTGTGACCGCAGATACGGCGCATACTCGATCCAGTCATGCTCGATCCGGAGCTGAATGGCGGCACGAATCCCCAACGCGGTGTGAACGTGGTTACGCAGCCGCTCAAACAGCGCGTGGGTGGCGATGCGCGGGCGCAGGCAGGCGGCGGCTTGCAGGACTGTCATGACGACGATCCGGCTCGAATTGGTCGCCAGAAGCTCGGAGAAACCGCGAAAATAGGTCCAATCGCTACGGTCGTCGACCGGGGGTTCGTCGGCCAGGGCGATCTGCATCTGTTCGGCGAAGCGGCGCACCGGCTCGGGCGCGAAGATATTGGCGAACGGGGTCAGGAAATCGCCGCCACGCACCTGATCCCAGAGGAAAATATAGGGCAGACAGACCCGTTGGCGCCTCGCGATGGCCGTCAGGAGCAAACCGGCAATCGCCATCTTCTGATTGTTCA
>CAMBXJ010000248.1 GCA_945871455.1 Asaia bogorensis | reverse complement strand
TCCGGGTAGGCCCCCATCCTGAAGGCAACAATGGTTCGGGTTCCAAGGGCCGTCGCCCTTGGCGGGTCCAGGGCAGAGCCCTGGTCGGGGTCCCCCAAGGCCGTTGGGGCGGAAGCTCCGCTCTAATCCCCCTCCGCCGCCCCCAGCTTCGCGGCCAGGGTCGGCAGTGCCGCCTGTCGCCGAGGCGACAGCCAATGCTGCAACCGGTCCAGATACAGATAAACAACGGGCGTCGTGTAAAGCGTCAGGATCTGGCTCAGCGCCAATCCCCCCACCAGCGTGTATCCCAGCGGCTTGCGTAGTTCTGATCCCGCGCCCGACCCCAGCATCAGCGGCAGGCCGGACAGCATCGCGGCCATCGTGGTCATCAGGATCGGTCGGAACCGCAGCAGGCAGGCTTCCCGGATCGCGTCATGGGGTGACAGGCCGCTCTGACGCTCCGCCGTGATGGCGAAATCGACCATCATGATGCCGTTCTTCTTCACGATGCCGATCAGCAGGATCACACCAATCAGCGCGATCACCGACAGATCGTATTCCACGATCATCAGCATCAGCAACGCGCCCACGCCGGCCGAGGGCAGGGTGGACAGGATGGTCAGCGGCAGGATGTAGCTTTCGTACAGCATGCCCAGGATGATGTAGACCGTGATCAGCGCCGCCGCGATCAGATAGGGCTGGCTGGCCAACGACGATTGGAACGCCTGCGCGGTGCCCTGGAACGTGCCGCGGATGGTGATCGGCGTCCCCATCTGGCGCATCGCGGCGTTGATCGCATCGACGGCCTCACCCAGCGCCGCCCCCTGCGCCAGGTTGAATGAAATCGTCACCGCCGGAAACTGGCTCTGGTGGCTGATCGACAGCGGCTGCACTGGCTTTGTCGACCACGTCGCGAAGGAGCCGAGGGGGACCGCCTGGCCGGTGTTGGATTTGACGTGAAGCTTGTTGAGGGTCTCGATGTCGGATCCCTGGTCGGGCAGCACCTCCAGGATGACCTTATGGGTATTCACCTGGGTGAAATACTGGGTGATCTGACGTTGGCCGAATGCATTGTAGAGCGTTTCGTCGATTGCCTGGGGCTGGATGCCGAAGCGCGCCGCCTGATCGCGATCGATCACCAGGGTTGCCGTGGTGCCGCCCACCTGCTGGTCGGTCGTCACGTCGCGCAGCATCGGTAGCGCTCGCAGCCGTTCCAGAATGCGCGGGGACCACTGGTAAAGATCGTCCAGGTCGGCGCTTTGCAAGGTGTATTGAAACTCGGTTTTGGCTAGGCGGCCGCCCACCCGGATGTCCTGGGCGGCTTGCAGGAACATGGCGCCCCCCTGGACTTTCGCGAGTTTCGGTCGCAGGCGGGCGATGTACTGCTGCGCCGACCCCCCGACCCGCTGATCCCAGGGTTTCAGCGCGATGAAGACGCGGCCGTTGTTGCCCGTCTGCCCGGCAACGCCCGCACCGATCGTGGAGGCATAGGCCAGCGTGTCCGGGTCCTCCAACAGCACCTGCGTAAGAGCGACCTGCAATTCCGACATACGCTTGAAGGAGACATCCTGCGGCCCTTCGGTCACGGCGAGCACCAGGCCGGTGTCCTGCGCCGGGAAAAATCCCTTGGGGATCGTGATATAAAGATAGACGGTCAGCCCGACGGTTCCGAAGAACACCAGCAGCGTGATGAAGTGGAAACGCAGCGCGACATCCAGGCTGCGCCGGTATCCCGCCAACAGCAGGTCGAATCCCTTCTCGATAATTCGATAGCCCAGGCCGTGACCGCCATGATGGTTGCGCAGGAAGCGCGAGCACATCATCGGCGTCAATGTCAGGGAGACGACGCCGGACACCAGCACCGCGATACTGACCGTCACCGCGAATTCGCGGAACAGACGGCCGATGATGCCGCCCATCAACAACAGTGGAATGAACACGGCGACCAGCGACACACTGATCGAAACGATGGTGAAGCCGATCTCCCCGGCCCCTTTCAAGGCCGCCTCCATCGGTTTCATGCCGTTTTCGATATGCCGGTAGATGTTTTCCAGCATCACGATGGCATCGTCGACGACAAAGCCGACCGCTATGGTCAGCGCCATCAGCGACAGGTTGTTCAGGCTGTAATCCAGCAGATACATCACCGCGCAGGTGGAGATCAGGGCGACCGGCACGGTGACCGACGGGATGATCGTCGCCCACAGGTTGCGCAGAAACAGGAAGATGACCATCACCACCAGCGCAACCGACAGCACCAGGGTGAACTCCACCTCATGCAGGGAGGCCCGGATCGTTTGTGTCCGGTCGGATACCACGCTGACGCGGACCGATGGCGGGAGGGATGCTTCCAGCGCCGGCAGCGCGGACTTTATCCGCTCCACGGTTTCGATGACGTTGGCGCCGGGTTGCTTGAAAATGACGAGGATGATGCCACGCTTGCCGGATTGCCAGCCCGCGAGTTTCAGGTTTTCCGCCGCGTCGACCGCCTGGCCGATATCCCGGACCCGGATCGCGGCACCGTTGCGCCATGCCACGATGACGTCGTTGAACTCAGCCGCCTTGGTCAACTGGTCGTTGGCATAAATCGCATAGGCTCGGCTTTCGCCATCGATATTGCCCTTGGGTGCATTGGCGGTGGCGCTGATCAGCACCGGGCGGATGTCTTCCAAGGTCAGGTTCATCGCCGCCAATTTGGCGGGATCGACCTGGATGCGGATCGCGCGCTTCTGCTCGCCGCCGATGAAGACCTGGGACACGCCGCTCATTTGCGAGATCTGCTGCGACAGGACCGCGTCGGCGTAGTCGTTGACCTCGATCAGCGGCAGCGCGTCGGACTGCACCGACAGGATCAGGATGGGCGAGTCGGATGGATTGACCTTCCGGAAATTCGGCGCGTTGGGCAGGTTGCGCGGCAACTGGCCGCTGGCCGAATTGATCGCGCGCTGCACGTCGCCCGCGGCGTCGTCGATATTCCGGTCCAGGTCGAACTGGATGGTGACCTGGGTCTGTCCCTGCACGCTGACCGAGGTCATCTGAGCGACGCCGGCAATCGCGGCGAACTGGCGTTCCAGCGGCTGGGCGACCGTGCTCGCCATGGTTTCGGGGCTGGCGCCGGGGAAGCTCGCGCTGACGTTGATGGTCGGGAAGTCCACCCGCGGCAGCGGAGCAACGGGCAGGAACGGATAGGCCGCCAAGCCGACCAGCACCATGGCCGCGATGAACAGGGAGGTCGCAACCGGTCGGCGTATGAAGGGAGCCGATATGCTCATGCGTTACCGCCCACCTGCTTGTTCTACCCGCCGGCTTTCCTGGCCGCGGATGAGGGTGCCTTGTTCCCATCGCTTACCGCCACACGCGTTCCGGTTCGCAGACGCGACTGTCCATCGGTCACAATCGTTTGGCCTTCGTCAAGCCCCTTTGAGATCAGCGTGATTTTACCGTTGTCGCGGGTCACCTCAACCGTCTGACGAACCACGGTCAGATCGGGTTTGACGATGTAGACATACTGTCCGGTGGGGCCGTACTGAACGGCCGCGGTCGGGATCACCAGCGCACCCTGGTCGGTGCCGACCTGCATACGCAGATTGACGAATTGTCCGGGCCAGAGCCGGTCCTGGCCATTCGGGAACGCGGCCTTCAACTTGATGGTGCCGGTTGCGATATCGATGGCATTGTCGATGGTGAGCAAGCTGCCACGGTCCAGCTCGGTCCTGTCGTCGGAGCCGAATGCCACAACCGGCAGCTTGCCCTTCGCCATGGCCTCCTGCACCGCGGGCAGGACTGTTTGCGGCAAGGTGAACGTCGCGGCGATCGGGCGGATCTGGGTCAGCGCGAACATGGGCGTCGCTTCCGCGGCACGCACCACGTTGCCGGGATCGACCAGCCGTAGACCGACCCGCGCATCGAAGGGTGCAACGATGTAGCAGAACGTCACGTTCAATTCGGCGGCGGCGATCAGGGCGTCATTCGCGCCCAGGGCAGCCGTGAGCTGGTTGACCTGCATCTGTACTGTGTCGAGCTTTTGCTTCGACGCGATCTCCCGTTGCGCCAGCGTGGTGTAGCGCACCAACTCGGTGCGTGCGTTGTCCAGCGCCGCGAGGTCCTGTTTGCGGCGTGCCAGGGCAACTTCAAGCAACGCCTTGAACGGGCGTGGATCGATCACCGCGAGCAGGTCGCCCTTTTTGACCTCCTGCCCCTCGGTCACCGCGACCTCCTGCAGCAAGCCGTCGACGCGGCTGCGCAACTGCACGGCGTTCATCGATTGGACCGTGCCGAGGCCGCGTAGCAGGATCGGCACATCCATGCGCGCGACGTTGGTCACGGAGACCGGGACGATCGGTCCCGCGGGCGCCGCCGCGGGGCGCTGTTGTGCGGGCGCCTCCTGGGCTTCCGGATGGCCAATCGGCAGCACGCCGAAAAACGCGGCCGTACCGATGCACGCGACAACCACCAGAACGACCCGGGGCCATGTCAGCACTCGCCTGTCCGCCATGTTTTGCTTTCCGCCGCCATCTGGCACCCCGAACCCACGGGGTCGCCATCCAGGCCTCCTTGCCTATCCCTGTCGGTATGTGCCGGGACCTCCCGGTCCCGGATAACCTTAGCCTTGCATTGTCCGCGAATTTGGCCGCGAATTCCAGCGTGAAATGAAGCGTAGTCCGAAGTGGCTTATCGGCTTTCCATCGGGGCCCCGTTAGACCCGGATGGAAACGGGTTAGTCCACGACCACGCCCAAGGCCCGCCTGAACCGGTCGGAAAGATACGCTCCGTCGCGAGGCGGGAGATGACGCGGCTTTTCCTCGGCCGAGATGCGCAGCACGGCAAAGAGATTTTCCGTGCGCAGACGTGGGCGCAGGGCCTCGACCTGGTCCATGCCGCGTGCGGTCGCGGTGTTGGTCCAGCCGCAAGCGGCGGCCACTGCTTGCAGGTCCGTCGCGTGGCCGGTGTGGCTGTACTGCGATCCGGTTTCCCCGTACCGCATGTTGTCCAGCACGGCGATCGCCAGATTGGGCGCGCCGGCCGCGGCGATGGAGGCCAGAGACCCCATGCCCATCAGCATCTCTCCATCGCCGGTGACGACCAGCACCCGCCGGGAGGGCTGCGCCAGCGCGATCCCGAGGCCGATCATGGCGGTGCCGCCCATGGCGCCCCACAGATAAAAATTCAGCGGTCGATCGCCGGTCGCGCCGACATCGTAGGTCGCGGCGCCCAGGCCGGTGACCACGAGCAGATCGCCAGGATCGCGCATCAGGACGGCCACGACATCGCGGCGGTCCAGGGTTCCATCGTTGGGACGGCTCATTTCACGAACACCTTCGCGCCGATCAATCTCTGGGACAGCAGCACCGCGACGGGGATCTGGCTGTCGAATGCCAGCGCGGCGGAGGCAGCGACCATCTCCGCCACTTCATCGGCGTTGTCGGCGCGCCGGACATGCACGCCGGCGGTGGTCAGGACGGGTTGCGTCGCGGCGCCCATGGGGACCTGCCACGGATTGAACTCCCCCCATTCGCCGCGCATCGTGACCAGGGTCAGGAACGGCATGCGGCAGTTCAGCGGCAGGGACAGCATGTTGATGCAGTTGCCGACGCCGGACGACTGCATGAGCATGACAGCGCGTTGCCCACCGAGCCAGGCTCCGGCGGACAGGGCGATGCCCTCTTCCTCCGTCGTGAGGACGACGGCCTGCATGTCGGGGTCCGCGTGGGCGGCGTTGATCAGGTGCGCGTGGCCAGCATCGGGCACGTAGCCCAGAATGGTGATGCGGGCGGCTTTGAGCGCCGCGTAGACGCTTTCCTGCCAGGTCGGGTTGTCCATGGGATCTCCTCTGCCACGCGCTTTCTGCCCGGATGCGCGCCAGAGGGCAATGTATGGGGCAATGTGTTGGGCGATGTTTGGGGAGCGCGTTCGGAGGCTTGAGTCGGCCGGTCGGCCGAGCGGGGACGCGCTATTTCAGGATGGCTAGCGCGGCCAGGCCCGAGGCGTAGGATGTCAGAAGAACCGCCAGCACACCCCAGAGATAGGTCTTCGTCGGCTTATCCGCGAGGTCGGCCTTGGTGGCGAGATGTGGGACCGTGGCGGCGAACATGGCTTCGATGCGGGCGGTGCTTTGCCGCACGTCATGGACCGACGCCTCCAGCCGCACGACCGAGGCTTTCATCTCTCGCATATCCTCCTCCAGCCGGGCAACGCGTTGTTCCATGGGGGAATCATAGGGACCTGGGTAGTGTCGATCAAGGGGAGAATCTGGCATTTCCACAACTCCTGCGGGTGTATGCGATGGGATCGCATTGGCCCGCAGGGTTGCATGGGATGGTTAAGGTTTTGCCAATGAACCGGACGCCAAGGTCTTGCCAACCGATCAGGCGGCCATGCCTTTCAGATGGATCCCGCGACGCCTTCCTGCCGACCTGTCACGCGGCAACGTCTTGCCGACCGGTCACGCGGCGGCGTGCTTGCCGCGGCCGAACATCTTGTCGAGGGAATCGGCTTCCGCCTTGTCGAACTGGGTGGTGCGGGCGCGCACGTCGTCTACCGCGGCCAGGGCCTTCTTCACCGCCGGACGCTGATCGATCGTCCCGACCCAGCGCATCACGTTTGGGAACTTCGCCGCCGCGTCGGCGCCGAGCAGGACGGGGATGTTGCGGGCCCAGGGGTAGGTGGCGATGTCGGCCAGGCCGTATTCGGCGCCGCCCA
>CAMBXJ010000247.1 GCA_945871455.1 Asaia bogorensis | reverse complement strand
GCGCGCGATTTCGAGGCGATGGTGATCGGCCAGTTGCTGCAACCGATGTTTGAGACGGTGGACAGCAGCAAATCCCCGTTCTCCGGCGGCCATGGGGAGAAGGCGTTCAAACCGATGATCGTGGAGGAGATGGCGAAGAAGATCGCGGCTGGGGGCGGGTTTGGCCTCGCCCAGCCGATCTACGCCCAGATGCTGCGCATGCAGGAAGGCGCTCGGCCGTGAGCCAGACACTGACCGAGGCCGCCAATCGGTTGGCCAGCATACTGGAGCGTGAGAACGAGGCCCTTCGCCGCGGCGAAACCGGTGGCGTCGGGGCAGCCACGCGCGAAAAGCAGGAAGCGGCGGAAGCCGTGGCGGCTCTGTTGGGTGGGCCGAGCCATGCGGAGGATCAACAGGCCGAGGCGCGGGCCGCGGTGGCGCGGGTCCGGGCGGTTGCGGCCGAGAACCAGACATTGCTGGCGCGTGCGTTGGCGGTGCAGGATCGCCTGATGAGCATCGTCGCCAATGCCGGCGTGCGCGCCCGGGCCGCGCCGCGCTACGGCGCGAACGGCAACCTGGCCATGAACCGGGCAATGTCACCGTTTGCGTTGTCCGCCCAGGCATAATGCGCCGCGCACAAATGATTGCTGCGATCGAGGCGCCCCCTCATCGTCATTGCCGGACTTATACCAACCCACTGAACCACTGACCCATGGCAACAGCGGCCACCCATCGGTCAGTGGTTACGCCGATTGGTATTACCCCCCAACCCCCCGACGTCGAAGCGCGGGTTACCGGGTCGAGCCGGGCAGTGACGGTGATGGGCGGTGCATCCACTTGCAGCAATTGTGTGCGCGCGTCTCCTGATGCGGGCCGGTGGGTCATTGTTTTGGCCGGCAGACATAAGCGGGACCTCTCCGTACCGGCCCTATCGCCCGACCTCTCTCCCACAGGGTGGTTTCCCGAGGTCAGGCGCGGCTTCGATCGGTTGGACCGGGCAAGCCAGGCCGGCCACCACGGGCCGATCATCGATCACGTTCGGGATATCCAGGGCGACGGGCATTATGTTACCCACCCGGGATGGACAATTTGACGCCGGAAACCTGGAACCGCTTGTTGCGGCGCCTGCCAGAAGATCAGCCGATGCCGTTATTCGGCCCGCTTCTGGCCGGTGGATCCCGCGCGGACGGGACCTTCGTGCTGGGGCGGCTCGCGCAGTCTCTGGACGGATTTATCGCCATGCCCAACGGCGAATCCCACTGGATCAGCGGCGAGGCGGATATCGTCCACACCCACCGGCTCCGCGCCCTGTTCGATGCCATCGTGGTCGGTGCCGGCACCGTTCTGGCCGACGATCCGCAACTGACCACCCGCCTGGTCCCTGGTCCCAACCCGGTCCGGGTCGTGATCGACCCCGCGCGACGGCTGGAGCCGCGTCATCGGGTCTTTGCGGAAGGGCCCGAGACCCTGCTGATCTGCGCCGCCGGCACGCCGGGGGATCGGCGGGTCGGCCGAGCGGAAGTGGTGCCGCTGGCGTCGGGGCGGGATGGTATCGATGTGAGTTCCATCGTGGCGGAACTCGTGCGCCGAGGGTTGCGACGGATTTTCGTGGAGGGCGGCGGTGTCACCGTGTCCCGCTTTCTGGCGGCGGGCGCGCTGGACCGGCTGCATGTGACGGTGGCGCCCTTGATCATGGGGCAGGGGATTCCGGCTTTTGCCTTGCCGCCGGTGCGGACATTGGCGGATGGGCGCCGGTTCGGCTGGACCGTGCACCCGATGGGGGCCGATATCCTGCTGGATATCCCGTTGGTCCGACCCGCGTGAGGCTGGCCGGATGATCCAGGCTCGGGCCTTCTGGACGTTGGCGCCAAATGTCGGGGAAATCCGGACGGAACAGATGGAGCCACCGGCGGGCGACCGGCTGCTGCTGCGCAGCCTGGCCAGCGGCGTGTCACGTGGCACGGAATCCCTGGTATTTGCCGGAAGGGTGCCGGAAAGCCAGTTCGCGGCGATGCGGGCGCCGATGATGGCAGGCGTGTTTCCGTTCCCGGTGAAGTATGGCTACAGCACCGTCGCGCGCACCCCGGATGGGCGGCGCGTGTTCGTGCTGCATCCTCATCAGGATGTCTTTCTGGCCGATGCCACCGCCTGCGTGCCCATTCCGGACCGGGTCCCGACCCGACGCGCGGTGCTCGCCGCCAATCTGGAAACCGCGGTCAATATCCTGTGGGACGCCGCTCCGCTGGTCGGGGAGCGGGTCATGGTGATCGGCGCCGGGGTGGTCGGACTGCTGACGGCGTCCCTGCTGGCGCGTATTCCCGCGGCCCAGGTGACGGTCGTGGACATCGACCCGTCCCGCCGGACTCTGGCCGAACGGTTCGGCTGTGCCTTCGCCGTGCCCGAGGACGCGCCGGCGGAGCAGGAGTTGGTGGTGCATGCCTCGGCCACCGAGGCGGGGCTGTCGCTGGCGCTTTCCCTCGCCGCGTTCGAGGGACGGATCGTCGAGGCAAGCTGGTTCGGCGACCGCGCGCCCGCCATCCCGCTGGGGGAGGCCTTCCACGCTCGGCGGCTGCGCATCGTCGCGTCTCAGGTCGGCGCCATCGCGCCGGCCATGCGGGGGCGACGCGGTTACGGGGAACGCCTGGCAATCGCCCTTCAACTGCTGGCCGATCCCGCCTATGACGCGCTGCTGGAAGGCCCAACCCGCTTCGAGGACCTGCCGCGGGCGATGCCCGGCATACTGGCTCCCGGCGGCCTGTGCCATGTGATCACGTATGGGGATGAGTGAATGTTCAGCCTGACCGTCTGCGACCACATCATGATCGCGCATAGTTTCCAGGGCGCGGAATTCGGCCCCGCCCAACGCCTGCACGGCGCCACCTTCGCGGTGGAGGCGGAGTTCCGCGCGCCGAAGCTGGATCATCTGCAACTGCTGGTCGATATCGGCCTGGCCAAGGTGGAACTGCGCAAGGCGCTGGACACGGTGGATTATACCAACCTGGACGACAATCCGCTGTTCAAGGGCATCAACACCACCACGGAATATGTCGCCTTCCACCTGCACGGCCTGCTCGCCGCCGCCGCCAAGGACGGGCGTTTGGGGGACGGCGGGCGTCTGGTGACCGGCCTGAAGATCGTGATCCGCGAAAGCCCGAACGCCTGGGCCGCCTATGAGGCCGATGTTTAATCCGCCGATGTCAGATCCAGGGAGAACCCATCCATGAGCGCAGTGACCGTCGAGGACCGCGGCCCGGTTTCCATCATCCGTATCAACCGGCCGGAACGCCTGAACGCCATCAACCAGGACGTCGCGGTCGAAATGCAGCGCGCGTTCAAGGAATTCGACCTCGACGACACCAAGCGGGTCGCGATCCTGAGCGCGGTGGGGGATCGGTCGTTCTCGGCCGGTGCCGATGTCAACAACCTGCCGGAATTGTGGCGCGCCATCCCCACGGTCGGGTTCAACACCGACAAGCCGATCATCGCCGCGACATCGGGTTGGGTGATCGGCGGGGCGATCGTGATGGTGATGATGTGCGACCTGATGGTCTGCACCGAGAGCACCACCTTCTACTATCCCGAGGCCAAGCTCGGCACCACCGCCGGCGGCATCAGCAGCCTGGTGGCCCGCATGCCCCATAAATTGGCCATGGAAATCATGCTGTTGGGATCCAAAGTGCCGGCGCAGCGGGCCTATGACGTGGGGTTCGTGAACAAGGTCGTGCCGAACGGCCAGCATGAGGCGGCGGCGTTGGAAATGGCCGACCAGTTGCTGGAATCCGCCCCGTTGGTGATCGGGGCGCTGAAGCAGTTGGTCGCGCAGGTGATGCCGGTCGGCCCGATCGAGCGGATGGTTGGCGTCAGCCAGGTCATTGCTCGCGTCCGGCAGTCGGAAGACATGCAGGAAGGCATCCAGGCGTATAAGGAGAAGCGGAAGCCGAAGTTCCAGGCTCGGTAGGGGCGTATTGTAGGGTGGGGCAGAGGCCGGCGTGGGTCGACCTCCGACCTTAACGCCCAGTGTATTCAAAATGGCACGCGAAGGGGGGAGATGGGATCTGGCTGGAAATTCCGCCTTCGTTTGACCTTGGCGGTGTCCCAATAGACTGCCCGATGGCGCTGGCGGTCGAAGCTGGATGGAGGAAAGTTCTTGCCTCTGTACCTATAACCGTACATAATCCCCATCAGTCTTCCAAGGTTCCCGAAATGGCCCATGTTTCCTTCACCGAGCTGCGTCAAAACATGGCGAGCCACTTCGACCGCGTGAGCGACGATCGGGAACCGCTGTTCGTCACCCGTCAGGGCGGCAAGGGCAATTTGGTGGTCCTGTCCGAGGAAGAGTTCGCCGGCTGGCAGGAAACCGTGCACCTGCTCAGCAGCCCGAAGAACGCCAGCCGCCTCATGTCCTCCCTCCGGCAAATACAGGCTGACGGTGCCCGAGAACGGGAACTGTTGGTTCCGGCAAACACTGACGCAATGGCTTGAGGGTCCATTTTACGGACCACGGCTGGGAAGACTATCTCTACTGGTCTACCTGCGACCCGGACCTGCATGCGCGAATCAATGACCTGATCGAGAACACACGCCGGACTCCCTTCAAGGGGATCGGAAAGCCGGAGCCGCTGAAAGGCCAGCTTAAAGGCTGCTGGTCGCGCCGGATTTCGGGTGAGCATCGTCTTGTGTACGTGGTCGACGGTAAAGGTGACAGCCAAAACGTCACGATCATCCAGTGCCGATACCATTACTGACCGGCGCACCCGGCCCTGGCTTCGGCCCTTGTTGCCTTTCTCGAAATAGGTGTCCGTCCGAGATTGTAGCACTCTACCAACCCCTTAAACATCGTCGGGTCGGCGTGGGAATGGCCGTTGCTCTTTGCCGTACGCCTACTGACGCCATATCGCGCACGCGGCGGACACAATTCGCGGATTTGCTTTGGCGCGCGAGGGGGAGATCGCCTATATCCTTTGTTAAGGAGAGCCCAATGCCCGGAGCAGCAAAGTCACCCGTCATTCGATCTTTCTCCCTGCCGAACGGCAGCAGGATCGTAAGCCTGCGCGAGTCGACCCTCCGCGCGGGGCTGAAGGCCGCAAACTCAGCCTTGAAGGCGGAACGCACAGTTGTCCGACCCGGCTCAAGCAACCCAAAACCGCGAGTATAGCCGCGCGTTCGAAGCCCTCGTCGAAGAGGGTGAGGAGCAGGATATCGTCGGGCTCCTCGGTTATAGCCTGTTCAAGTCCAGCATACGGGAGCGAACACGTAGCGGACAGGAAGTACCACGCGACCTCCGAGACCCTACCAAGTCCGAGAGGGAGGCATACCGTGGACGGGCCGAGCGCATCCTGGAAAAATACGGGCAAGGGACCATAGCTGAGGCAACTCCCGACATTTTGGAATCAGCTCGGACTGGTGCGAAGGCCGATATCCTGCGCGAGCTTGAGCAGGTGCGCACGACGGTGATTGACCGAACGAGCGCGGTGCCGGCAATCGGGTACGGGATCCTGGCTTGGTTCATCTCCATCATCATCACATTGGTGATCGCATTCGCAGCACCCAGTTGGGTGACGAACTTGGTCAGTCGCATATCTCCAACGGAGCAGACTCCGCCGAAGTAGGACAAGAGGCCAGGCACATTGCGTCTCGGCGATTGTCCAGGCGCCCACGTTCGGTTCATTGAGCGGAATAGACTGGGCACTTGGCTCGGTCTGTGTGCCTGTGGCCGGGTCTAGCGCGATCATGGCGGTGAGTAAGCCGGCCCGAACAGACAGCGCTGCGGAAATCCGCAAGAGTGCGCTGGAGGATGAACTAGACGCCTAGCCCGTTGCGACGCCCTCGCAGCTTAAGCGATCTACCAGTCCCCGCCCCCTCACAAAAAAGACACCGGGTCCACATCCACATCCACCCGCCCACCGCGCGGCACTTTCACCTTCTCCAGCCACGCCCGCAGCAACGGCTGCACCGGCGTATCCCGCCGCGTTTTCAGCAGCAACCGGCGCCGATGCCGCCCCCTCAGGATCATCAGCGGCGCCGGAGCCGGCCCCAGCACCTGCACCCCCTCCATCTGAGGCGCCGCCCGACCCAGATCGCGGGCCAGTTCGTCCGCCACCTGGGCGGAATCCGCGCTGACGATCAGCGCCGCCAACCGCCCATACGGCGGCCAATGCCCCGGACGGCGTTGGGCGGCCTCACAGGCCATGAAGGTTTCCAGATCGCCGGCCACCAGAGCCTGCATCACCGGATGTTCCGGACTGAACGTCTGCAAGATCACCCGTCCCGGCGCTTCCGCCCTCCCCGCTCGGCCTGCCACCTGATGCAGCAACTGCACCGTCCGTTCCCCCGCCCGCAGATCGCCACCGGCCAGGCCGAGATCGGCATCCACCACCCCAACCAGCGTCAGGTGCGGAAAATGCCAGCCCTTGGCAACGATCTGGGTGCCGATGATCAGGTCGATCTCCCGGTTCTGGATCGCCCTTTCCGCGTCCGCCGCCGCCTGAGGTCCCGGTAACGTGTCGCTCGCCATCACCAGGCGGCGGGCATCGGGAAACAGGGTGGCGACTTCCTCGGTGATCCGCTCCACCCCAGGGCCGATCGGGACCAGCGCGTTGGCCTTGCCGCAACTTGGGCAATCCGGCGGGATCGGTGTCGTGTGGCCGCAATGATGGCACTGCAATTCGGACCGCGTGCGATGTTCCACCAGCCAGGCCGTGCAGTTCGGGCACTG
>CAMBXJ010000246.1 GCA_945871455.1 Asaia bogorensis | reverse complement strand
GTTTGATCAGCCTGCGGGCCAGGACCATGGCCAGAGCCTCCATTCGACGGCTGGTATGATCCCACGTGGACCTGGAAGCCGCGAACAGAGATGACTTTCGACCCACGGCCTCGTATTCTACCGTCATCGCGTTTCATTCTACCAGGACGCCGACCATGGGCATGCAACTGAACATCAAGAGCGAGGATGCGTATCGTCTGGCATCCCGCCTGTCCGAACTGACCGGCCAGAGCCTGACCGCCGTCGTCCTCCGTGCCCTGCGCGCAGAACTAGAACGAGAAGAGAACACGCGCGACCGCGATACCCGTAAAGCCAAGCTTCGCGCGATCGCGCGGGAAATCCGCGCCGGGCTGCCCGCCGACATCACCTCCAACCACGACTTCCTGTACGACGATGCCACGGGCCTGCCGAAGTGATCGTTGATTCCTCGGCCATCCTGGCCATCATGTTGCAGGAACCAGACAGCGACGCCTATCTGGACGCGGTGATGACAGCGCCCGTCCGCCGCATGTCAGTCGCCAATTGGCTGGAGGCGACCATGGTCGTCGATGGCCGCGGCACCGACAACGCCATCGCCCGCTTCGAGGAATTCATGGACGGCGCACGGATCGAACTCGTCCCGGTCAGCCTCGGCCAGGCCATGATCGCTCGGCGCGCCTGGCGGGTTTATGGAAGAGGGAATCACCGCGCCAGGCTGAATTATGGCGACTGCTTCGCCTATGCGCTCGCGAAGGAAACCGGCGAGCCCCTGCTGTTCAAGGGCGACGATTTCTCCCAAACCGACATCGAACCGGCGTTGAAGGACTGAGTATGCCCGCGTTCTTCCTGGAACTTTTCAGCGAGGAAATCCCAGCCCGCATGCAAGCGCGTGCGGCCGAGGACCTCTCTCGCCTCGCCAGCGAAGCGCTCGCGGCCCTGGCACCGACCAACATCCGGAGCTTCCACGGTCCGCGCCGAATCGCGCTGGCAGCCAATGTCGCCGAAGCCGTCGCGGCCAGTACCAGCATCGAGCGCGGCCCGCGGGCCAGTGCGCCGGAACAGGCGCTGACCGGCTTCCTGCGCAAGCACAACGCCAACCGCGACCAGGTCCGCCAGGAAGGCGATTACTGGGTGCTGGAGAAGGCCGCTGCCGCCGTCCCCGCCGCGACCCTGATCGCCGAGGCGCTCCCTGCCCTGCTCCGTCGTTTCCCATGGCCTAAATCCATGCGTTGGGGCGGCACCAGCCATTTCACCTGGGTTCGCCCGCTGCGCCGGATCACCTGCCTGCTGAATGGCGCCGTTGTCCCGTTCGATCTGCGGGATGGCGCCGACGATGGCCACGGCCTGGCCAGTTCCAACGTCACCGAGGGGCACCGCTTTCATGCCCCCGACGCCTTTGCCGTCACCGGCTGCGACGACTGGGCCGCCAGGCTGAAGGAACGGCTCGTTCTGGTGAACGCCGCCGACCGCAAGCGCGCCATTGCCGACGGCATCACCCGTCTGGCAGCCACCAAATCCCTGACGGTGGTCGACGACCCTGGCCTGATTGATGAAGTCGCCGGACTGGTCGAACATCCCGTCCCGCTGCTCGGCCGTATCGCCGACGAACACATGGACCTGCCGCCGGAGGTCATGCAGGTCTCCATGCGCGTCAACCAACGCTATTTCGCTCTGCGCTCGACCGATGGGAAAGCCGCGCCGTGGTTCGCCTTCGTCGCGAATATCGAGGCTGCTGACGGCGGCGCCACCATCGTCGCCGGCAACGAACGCGTCCTGCGCGCCCGCTTCGCCGATGCGCGCCATTTCTGGGACCTGGACCGCAAGGCCCGCCTGGAAGGCCGCGTCCCGCTGCTGGAACACGTGACCTTCCACGCGAAACTCGGCAGCCAGGGGGAGAGGGTGACCCGCCTGATGCGCCTGGCCGAGATCATCGCCCCGCATGTCGGCTGCGGCGAGGCCCTGGCCGCGCGCGCCGCGGAACTGGCCAAGGCCGACCTGGTCACCGGGATGGTCGGCGAGTTCCCCGAACTGCAAGGCGTCATGGGTCGCTACTACGCGCTGCATGACAACGAGGACCCGCTGGTCGCCGACGCCATCCGCGACCATTACGCGCCGCGCGGCCAATCGGACGACGTGCCGACCGCGCCGGTTTCCATCGCCGTCGCGCTGGCCGACAAGCTGGACCAGTTGGTGGGCTTCTTCGCAATCGGGGAAAAGCCCACCGGGTCCGGCGATCCCTATGCGTTAAGGCGGGCGGCCCTGGGCATTATCCGCATCATCCGGGAGAACAAGCTGCGGCAGCTTCGGTTCAGCATGAAGCCGCTGATCGAGGCGGCGGGCGTCGGTTTCCACCATCGTGGCGTAACCCCGGTGCCCGCGGACGAAATCCTGGAATTCCTCGCCGATCGGTTGCGCGTGCAATTGCGGACGGAGGGTGCCCGCCACGACGTGCTGTCAGCGGTGTTCGCCGCCGGCTCGGACGACGACATCGCCCGCCTGCTGGCCCGCACCGATGCCGTGGCCGCGCTGCTGGCCGGACCCGACGGCGCCGATCTGCTGACCGCCTACCGGCGAGCCGCCAACATCCTGCGCATCGAAACCCGTAAGGACGGCCCGCATGAAGCGCCGCCGGACCCCGCGTTGTTGCATCAGACCGCCGAACTTGATCTGCATCATACCCTGGATGCCATGCACGACGTAGGCGACCTTTTGGCGCGAGAGGACTACGGCACCGCCATGAACCGCATGGCCCGACTGCGTCCGCCACTGGACGCATTCTTCGAACACGTGACGGTCAACGCACCGGAACCAGAATTACGCCGCAATCGTTTGCGACTCCTTAACCGCGTGCGGGCCACGATGGACCGTGTCGCCGATTTCTCCCGTATCGAGGGCTGAGCATGACGAAATGGGTCTACGGGTTTGGCGCGGGTCACAACGAAGGCGGCGCCGAGATGCGCGATTTGCTGGGGGGCAAGGGTGCCAACCTGGCGGAAATGGCGTCGATCGGCCTGCCCGTACCGCCCGGATTCACCATCACGACCGAAGTCTGCACGGCCTTCTACGACAACCACGAAAAATACCCCGAGGAGTTGCACGCCCAGGTCGCCGCTGGCCTCGCGATTATCGAGAAGTCCGTCGGGCTGATCTTCGGCGACCAGACGCAGCCACTGCTCGTGTCCGTCCGGTCCGGCGCGCGGGTTTCCATGCCTGGCATGATGGACACGGTGCTGAACCTGGGACTGAACGACACGACGGTCGCGGCGCTGGCGGCGTCGTCGAAGGACGACCGGTTCGCCTGGGATTCCTATCGCCGTTTCATCCAGATGTTCGGGTCGGTCGTGCTGAATGTCGACCACCATCATTTCGAGGAAATCATCGAGCAGACCAAGCTGGAAACCGACGTGATCGAGGACACCGCGCTGAGCCCGGACGATTGGCGGCGCGTGGTTGAGGGCTACAAACACCTGATTATACGGGAAACCGGTAAACCGTTCCCGCAGGATCCGCACGAACAGCTCTGGGGCGCTATCGGCGCCGTGTTCGGTTCGTGGATGAACCCACGCGCCATCACCTATCGCCGCCTGCACGACATTCCGGCCGCCTGGGGTACTGCCGTCAACGTCCAGGCCATGGTGTTCGGCAACATGGGCAACGACTGCGCCACCGGGGTCTGCTTCACCCGCGACCCGTCCACCGGCGAGAACGTCTTCTATGGCGAGTATCTGGTGAACGCGCAGGGCGAAGACGTCGTCGCCGGCATCCGCACGCCGCAGCCCCTGTCCAAGGCCAGCGCCAAGCCCGGCGAAATCTCGCTGGAAGCAGCGATGCCGCAGGCCTACGCGGAATTGATGGCGGTCCGGGAAAAGCTGGAACAGCATTACCGCGACATGCAGGACATCGAATTCACGGTGCAGCAAAGCAAGCTCTACATGCTGCAAACCCGCAACGGCAAACGCACGGCCGCCGCGTCCCTGCGCATGGCGGTGGACATGGCGCAGGAAGGCCTGATCGACCGGTCCGAGGCGGTACGGCGGGTCAACCCGGCATCCCTGGACCAGTTGCTGCACCCCACCCTGGACCCCAAGGCCGCGCGCAAGCTGATCGCCAAGGGGTTGCCCGCCAGCCCGGGCGCCGCGTGCGGCGCGGTCGTGTTCAGCGCCGATGAAGCGGAAAGCCGAGCGGCAAAGGGTGAAGCGGTTATTTTGGTGAGGATCGAGACCAGTCCGGAAGATATTCACGGCATGCATGCGGCGCGTGGCATCCTGACCACGCGCGGTGGCATGACCAGCCACGCCGCGGTCGTGGCACGCGGCATGGGCCGCCCCTGCGTCGCCGGGGCGGGCGGTATCACCGTGGATTACAACAACCAGATTCTCTCGGCCGCCGGCATCGATGTGCGGGCCGGGGACACCATCACGTTGGACGGTGCGACGGGCGAAGTGTTCCTCGGCTCGGTTGCGATGATCGAACCGGCGATGTCGGGCGATTTCAACACCCTGATGGAATGGGCCGATGGCTGCCGCCGCATGGGCGTGCGCGCCAACGCCGAAACCCCGCTGGATGCCGAAACCGCGCGGAAATTCGGCGCCGAGGGCATCGGTCTGTGCCGCACGGAGCACATGTTCTTCAACCCGGAACGCATCAACGCGGTCCGCCAGATGATCATGGCCAACAGCGAGTCCGGCCGTCGCGCCGCCCTGGTGCGCCTGCTGCCCTTCCAGCGGGAAGATTTCCGACAGTTGTTCACCATCATGGCCGGGCTTCCCGTCACCATCCGCCTGCTCGACCCGCCGCTGCACGAATTCCTGCCGCATGCGGAAGCCGAGATGCAGGAGGTCGCCCAAAGCCTTGGCACCGACATCGAAACCATCCGCCGCCGGGTCGCGGAACTGGCCGAAGCCAACCCCATGCTCGGCCATCGCGGCTGCCGGCTGGGAATATCCTATCCCGAAATCTACGAGATGCAGGCGCGCTCGATCTTCGAGGGTGCGCTACTGGTCGAGAAGGAGACTGGCAAGGCGCCGCACCCGGAGGTGATGATCCCGCTGATCGGCACACGGAAGGAACTGGAAATCACCCGCGCCCAGGTGGAAAAAATCGCCGCCGAGGTGTTCGCCGAAGCGGGCCGCACCGTCGAATACAGCGTCGGCACGATGATCGAACTGCCGCGCGCCGCGTTGCAGGCGGACAAGATCGCCGAAGTCGCCGATTTCTTCAGCTTCGGCACCAACGACCTGACGCAGACGGTGTTCGGTCTGTCGCGCGACGATGCCGGCAAGTTCCTGCCGCAATATGTCGAAGCCGGCATCCTGCCGAAGGACCCGTTCGTGTCCATCGATATCGAGGGTGTGGGCGAAATGGTCCGCATCGCCGTGGAAAAGGGGCGCTCCACCAAGCCTGACCTGAAGCTGGGCATTTGCGGCGAGCATGGCGGCGATCCCGCGTCGATCGCGTTCTGCGAGTCGGTCGGGTTGGACTATGTGTCGTGCAGCCCCTACCGGGTGCCGGTCGCGAGGCTGGCAGCGGCGCAAGCGGCCCTGGGCGCGCAAGGTGACCGGACGGCCTAAGCGAAGCCATCCCCTGCTCGCCTGGAAATGGGCCAAGGTTCGCATCGCGCGTCAGGCCGAAGCCTCCGTCGCGCGATGCACTGATACCAGGTCGGCGCGGCCACCGATCGTTGGCGCCCCGCCTGGCCTTTGGTGCCGGCGCGTCGCTTTCCATGCATGTGCGGCCGTACCGATGGGGCCGAAGCGGTGTCGGCGAACGCTTCCAATCCGCTGACGCTGGAAGCCGCCAATTTTCCCGCTGTTCGGCGGTGGTTCGTCACCACTCCGGAGCCTTTCGATGCCGGCGCCATCGTTTCAAGTGCAATGGCCGCGGACGCAAGGCAGACGATCCTTGCCCGCGCCCATTTGGACGAGGCGATCGGGCACCTGACGTCCATGGGCGCGACCATCATCGTGATGGGCGAACGGGAGATCGCACGCTGCATGCGGGAGCACGCCACTGTGCACACCGGGAACCTACCCGCCCCAGGCGCCCCCGCCCTTCGTCACCTGCCCTTCGTCACTGCCCCTTCGTCACCGCCTTTCGTCACTGCCCCAGGCGCTGCAAGATCGCCGGCACATGCACCTGGTCGCCTTTGTAGTTCCCGGTCAACGCATACATCACCAGATTGACCCCGAACCGATACGCCAGAACCCGCTGCCGTTGCCCGCCCGGGATCACCGCATAGGGATTCCGGCCGGCGGCATCGACCGCCCAGGCCGCGCCCCAATCGTTGCCGCCAATAATGACCGGACTGACGCTGTCGTTGGCGCGATCCTGGTCCCGCTGCGCCCAGACGCTGTCGCCGGTAAAGCGTCCTGGAAAATCCGACAGCAAATAGAAAGAGCGAGAGAGCACATGCTCGGTGGTCAGCGGCGCCAGTGGGGGGATCGTCAGCCCCTCCGCCACCCTTCGCAGCGAAGACGCGGTTCCTGGCGCGAACCCGGCCCCCGACCCCGCGTCGCGCGTGTCGATCAAGATGATCCCGCCATTGCCCATATACTGATTCAGCGCCGCGGCCTGTTCTGCCGTCAGCGCCCCCATCTCGGCGACGATCGGCCAATATAGCAGCGGGTACGGGCTCAAGTCGGATCGGCCCGGTTCCACCCCATCCGGCGGTGCCAAGGTCGCGGCGGTGCGCCGGTTGACGTATTCGGACAGGCCCT
>CAMBXJ010000245.1 GCA_945871455.1 Asaia bogorensis | reverse complement strand
CACAGCACGGTCATCGCCATGGTGAACGCCAGATTGGCGCCGGCGGTGATGGCCACGTCGCTGGCATCCAGATCGGCGCCGTAGACCCGGTTGATATCGGTGGCCAGGGTCGCCCTCAGCGTTTCATCCCCGTCGATGGTGCCGTAGCGAGCCTGCACTGGGGATGCCGCCCCCTCGGCTAGACGCGCCGCGAGGTCGGGGTGCGTCGGGTAGCCCGGCACCGCCTGGGTTAGGTCGATGATCGGGCCGGCGCGCCCATCATAGCGATTGGCCCAGGCCTTGGCCGTGGGGATGGGGGCGGCGAAGGTCGCGCGAATACGGGGGGAGAGCGGAGGGGCTGTCATCGGCGCAGTTTGCGTGGATATCGGCTGGTCGGGAAGGCCCTTGTCGCTGCTTGATATTGCCTCCCCCTCGCCACGGCGCTACTCCCCCGGGCGTCGAGGAGTTAGCCCGCATGCGCGTCAAGGATGTGAAGAAAGTGGTTCTCGCCTATTCGGGCGGACTGGACACCAGCGTGATCCTGCGTTGGCTGCAAACCACCTACCAGTGTGAGGTCGTGACCTTCACCGCCGATCTTGGCCAGGGCGAGGAGCTTGGGCCGGCGCGCCAGAAAGCGGAAATGTTCGGGGTGAAGGAAATCTTCGTCGACGATCTACGTGAAACCTTCGTGCGGGATTTCGTCTTCCCGATGTTTCGTGCCAACGCCTTGTATGAGGGCCAGTATCTGCTGGGTACCTCCATCGCGCGTCCATTGATCGCCCAGCGTCAGATCGAGATCGCCGAGATGGTCGGGGCCGACGCCGTGGCGCATGGCGCGACCGGCAAGGGCAACGACCAGGTGCGGTTCGAGCTGTCCTATTATGCCCTGAAGCCCGACATCAAGATCATCGCACCCTGGCGGGAATGGGACCTGACCAGTCGAACGACGTTGATCGAGTTCGCCGAAGCCAATCAAATTCCCATCGCCAAGGACAAACGTGGCGAGGCCCCGTTCAGCGTCGATGCCAACCTGTTGCACTCATCGTCGGAAGGCAAGATCCTGGAGGATCCGGCGGTGGAGGCGGATGAAATCGTCTACCAGCGCACGATCCGGCCGGAAGATGCGCCCGACAAGGCGACCGTGATCTCGATGGATTTCGAGCATGGCGACCCGGTGGCGATCGACGGGGTGCGCCTGTCGCCGGCCGCTCTGCTGACCCGGTTGAACGAGTTGGGCAAGGTGAACGGCATCGGCCGGCTGGATCTGGTGGAGAATCGGTTCGTCGGCATGAAGTCGCGCGGCGTGTATGAAACGCCGGGTGGGACCATCCTGTTGCTGGCCCACCGGTCGATGGAAAGCATTACCCTGGATCGCGAGGCGGGGCATCTGAAGGACAGCCTGATGCCGCGCTATTCGGAGCTGATCTATAACGGATTCTGGTTCAGCCCGGAGCGGCGGATGCTGCAGGCGCTGATCGACGAGAGCCAGAAGAGCGTCAGCGGCCGGGTGCGGTTGAAGCTGTACAAAGGCAACGTCACCTGCATCGGCCGTGAGTCTCCGCACAGCCTGTATGACACGCGAGTCGTGACCTTCGAAGATGACCAGGGCGCCTATGATCAGGTCGATGCCCAAGGCTTCATCAAACTGAACTCGCTGCGACTGCGGTTGGGCGCGATGGTCGGGCGCCGCGGCGGGACGCTGTAGGCGGGGCCGATCGGAGGACAGCGTCGGGGCTCCGCCCCGGACCCCGCGAGGGGCTTTGCCCCCTCGACCCCCACCAAGGCTGGGCCTTGGATGCCGTCTTTTGGGTCAGGGGGGAAAGGGGGCCGACACGGACGTTGATACGCCATCGTCGGCCCCCTTTCCCCCCTGACCCAATGGATCGCGGTCCAGGGGCCGCGCCCCTGGTGGGTTCGAAGGGCGAAGCCCTCGCGGGGTTTGGGGCGGAGCCCCGAGGCACTCTTGCCAACGCCATCCAGCGATAAAGGCGCAAACGATCGATGATCGAAGTCAACGGAATGGCCCACGTGATCCTGACCGTGAGCCAATGGGATAAAGCCCGGGCCTTCTATGCCGAATTGCTGCCGTTTCTGGGCATGGCCAAGGTCTATGACGGGAACAACTTCCTGTACCATGTCGGCGGACGCACCGCGATCGGCATCCAGCGTTGCGCGCCGGAGCATGAGAATGAGCGGTTCGTGCCCAACCGGGTGGGAATGCATCACCTGTGCCTGCGCGCACGCTCCCGGGAGGATGTCGATGCCGCGGCGGCCAAGGTCCGCGAAATGGGCGGCTTCATCGACCGCGGCCCGTTGGAGGGCAGCTTCGCGCCGGGCTACTACTTCTTCGTGTTCGAAGACCCGGATGGCATCCGCCTGGAAGTCAACTTCGTGCCCGGTCGTGGATTGCTCGCCACCCCCGATCAGCCGCTGAGCCCGAGCGACGATCCGAACTGGGATCAGAATCCCTAGAGCGTGGTCACGTTGAGCGGAACGTAACAGCGTGTGAATCATGCGGCAAAACAAGGCGCCAGAGCGGTTTGCCGTTTCCACTCAGGGTGAAACCGCTCTGGCTGACTCCAGGCGGGCGAGCGGCAGGGCAACCAGCATGGCGGTTCCGCCGACCACCGCCATCGCCAGGAACGCCACGCCATCGTAATGGGCGTAGAGCCAACCGGCGGTCAGCATCATGATACCGCTCGGTGCTCCGAATCCCAGCGCGCCATGCAGCGCCTGGGCCGTGGCGGCCCGCTCCACGGGAACGTGGCGGCTGAGCACGGTCATCGCCGAAATGTGTTGCATCGCGAAGGTTGCCGCATGCAGCAATTGGATCAACGCCAGGATCGCCAAAGGCGGGCTGGCCGCGGTGACTCCCCAGCGGATCGCGCAGGCCAGGGCGGCGCAGAAGGTCAGGCCGGCCGGTCCCAGATACGCGATCAGGCGGCGGCCGCGGGCGAACAGCAGGATTTCCATGATGATGCCCTCGGCCAATAGCAGGCCGATGACCGTGTCGCTGAACCCCTGGGACCGCCAGAACAGCGCCGCGAACCCGTAATAGGCAGCGTGCGAGCCCTGGATCAGGCCGCTGGACACCACTGCCAGGCAGAACCCACGATTGCGGAACAGGCCCGCGCCCTGGAGGCTGCGCGCGACGGCGGGCGGCGCCTCGGCTTCCGGCAGGAACCGGCTGAACAACGTTGCCAGCCCATACCCCGCGGCTATCAGCCACGGCACCACCCATGACCCGATCGCGGTCAGCAGGGATCCCACGGTTGCCGTCGTGACCATGAACGTGGCCGATCCGATGGCACGCACCGGCCCGTATTCCATGCGCCCCTCGCGCGCCAGGGCCAGGGCCAGCGAATCGATCAGCGGATTAAGCGCCGAGGCGGCGATCCCCTGCCCCGCCGCGACCAGCGCCAGCAGATAGAAATCGCGTGTCGGGACGAACATCAGCGCCATCCCGGTCGCGGCCAGTCCGGCGACCAGCAGCACCGGCCGCCGCCGCCCGATCCGATCGGTCACATTGCCCCAACCCGGCCCCGCCAGGATGCGCAGGAAGGTGGCGGTACCCAGGATCAGACCGATATCCTCGGCCGATATGCCGCGATCGGAGTACCAGAGCGGCATGAACCCGGTAACCGCGATCGAGGTGAAATAGGCGCCGACAACAAGCCCGACGCGAGCGGGGACCGACAGCCCAACCCAGGCGGGGACCGACACGAGGCGCGATCAGCCGGCGCGGTGCAGGGCGGCGGCCTCGCGCACCTTGCGCGCCATGGACGCGATGCCGTTGCCGCGATTGGTCGACAGCGCCTCCAAAAGACCCAGGTCCTTCAGGAAGACCGGGTCGGTCGCCAGGATTTCCTCCACCGGGCGGCCGGAATAGACGCGCAACAGCAACGCCACCAGGCCGGAGACGATTGCCGCGTCCGACGCGCCGGCGAAAAACATGGCACCGTCCCGCACCGTGGCTTCCATCCAGACGCGACTTTGGCAACCGGGCACGCGGTGTGCGTCATCGGCCCAGAGCTCTGGGAATGGCGGCAGTTTGCGGCCCATCTCGATGATGAACTGGTAGCGCTCCATCCAGTCGTCGAAGATGTCGAGCTCGTCGCCGATTGCGGCGATCGCGGCGGCGGCGGTGGGCTCTTCGGGGATGATAAACGGGTCTTGCATGGGGTCCTTTACAACGTTAGCGGGCGGCGCGCATCGCCGCTGGCAATCTTGGCGCGGTCGTTGGCGCAGAGCGGGACGCGCTGCCACCGCGCCCTCATCGTCATTGCGGGACTTGATCCGACAAGCCACCCCCTGCCGTCGAAGCGCGGGATGCCGGATCAAGCCTGGCAAGGACGGTGGGGAGCGGTGACGGTGGGGCGGTGGTTGGGGTGCGTTTCAGTCCATCACGGTGTTGGCCCGCACCCAGTCGATGAACTCCGCGTCGTCGATCTCGCCCGATGCCATGGCGAGCATCACCACCACGGCCTCGGCGTCGCTGACCGGGAACCGGCAGCCGTTCAGCAGCAGGAACGACTCCAGGGCGACATAGGCTGTTCGCTTGTTGCCATCCACGAACGGGTGGTTCCGGGCGATCGCGATGCCGTACAGCGCGCCCAATTCGGCGATGTCCGGGTTCCCATGGCCGGCGCGGTTCAGTGGGCGGGCGAGGGCACTGTCCAGCAGCCCCTCGTCGCGCACGCCGAGCGCGCCGCCATGTTCGGCCAGTTGTTCGTCGTGGACGGCGAGAATGAGCTGGCGTGACAGCCAGACGGTCACTTCGCCAGTTCGCGCAGCACCGCCCGCCGTTCCCGCATGACACGCCGGGCGACTTCCATCTGAGCCTCGAAGTCGGGATCGGCGGTGGTCAGCCGCACCCCGTCGGGCTGGTCGATCGCGTAAACCGTGGAACCCTTCGCCAGGCCCAGTTTCGCGAGGAGTTCGCGCGGGAGGATAACGCCGACGGAATTGCCGATCTGGGTCAGTTTCAGTGCTTGCATGGGCTAACCCTCCTGGTTTGCACGGATGTTATAACGTGGGTGTGAAGGGGCGGCTAGAGAATAAACCGACTGAGGTCACCCTTCTGGGCCAGCGGTGCCACTTTCTCGTTCACATAGGCGGCATCGACGGTGATCGATTCGCCTCCGCGGTCGGTGGCGGTAAAGCTGATATCCTCCAGCAACCGCTCCAGCACCGTGTGCAGCCGGCGCGCGCCGATGTCCTCCACCCGGTCGTTGATCTCCGATGCCAGATCAGCCAGGGCGTCGATCGCGTCCTCGGCAAAATCCAGGGTCACGTTCTCGGTCCCCATCAGCGCCGCGTATTGCTTCACCAGGGAGTGCTCGGGTTCGGTCAGGATCCGCCGCAGATCGTCGCGCGACAGGGGGGACAGTTCCACCCGGATCGGCAGGCGACCCTGCAATTCCGGCAGCAGATCCGACGGCTTGGCCAGATGGAACGCGCCGGAAGCGATGAACAGCACATGGTCCGTCTTCACCAGTCCGTATTTGGTGTTCACGGTCGTGCCTTCGATCAGCGGCAGCAGGTCGCGCTGCACGCCTTCGCGGGACACGTCGCCGCCCCGAAATCCGCCCTCGGTGGTGCGAGCGCAGATCTTGTCGATCTCATCGATGAACACGATGCCGTGGTTTTCCGCGTGCGACACCGCGTCCTTGGTCAGTTGGTCGTTGTCGAGCAACTGATCGGCCTCCTCGGCTTCCAACACTTTGCGCGCGGCTTCCACCGTCATCCGTCGCTTCTGCTGTGGGCGGTTGCCCATCAGGCCCTTCATCATTTCCGACAGGTTGATCACCTGGCCCGGTGGCATGCCCGGCATATCGAACTGGCCGATCGGGTTGGACGCGGGTTCCGACACGGAGATTTCGATTTCCTTGCCCTCGAACTCCCCGTTCCGCAGCATGCGGCGGAATTTGGAGCGGGTGTCGGCGGCCGCGTCCTCCCCCACCAGCGCAGTGATCAACCGTTCCTCCGCCGCCTGTTCCGCCTTGGCCCGCACATCCTTGCGGGACGCGTCGCGCAGCAGGTTCACGCTGGCATCGACCAGATCGCGGACGATGCTTTCGACGTCGCGGCCGACATAGCCGACCTCGGTAAATTTCGTGGCTTCGACCTTCAGGAACGGGGCCTGCGCCAGCTTGGCGAGACGGCGGGCGATTTCCGTTTTGCCGCAGCCGGTCGGGCCGATCATCAGGATGTTCTTTGGGACCACCTCTTCGCGCATCGCTTCGGGCAGATGCTGCCGGCGCCAGCGGTTGCGCAGGGCGATGGCGACCGCGCGCTTGGCATCGTTCTGGCCCACGATGAAGCGGTCGAGCTCAGAGACGATCTCTCGCGGCGAATAGGTTGGGACTTCCATCAGATGGACTCGATAATGATGTTGCCGTTGGTATAAACGCAGATCTGCGATGCGATCTTCATGGCCCGCCGAGCGATGTCTTCGGCGGAGAGTCCGTCGATTTCCATCAGGGCACGTGCGGCGGCGAGGGCGTAGTTGCCGCCGGAGCCGATGGCGATCACGCCGTCTTCGGGTTCCAGCACGTCGCCGTTCCCGGTCAACGTGAAGCTGCGCTCCTTGTCGGCGACCGCCATCATGGCTTCCAGCCGGCGGAGGTAGCGGTCGGTGCGCCAGTCCTTCGCCAGTTCCACGCAGGCGCGTTCCAACTGGTTGGGAAAGCGTTCGAGCTTGGTTTCCAGCCGTTCCAGCAGGGTGAA
>CAMBXJ010000244.1 GCA_945871455.1 Asaia bogorensis | reverse complement strand
CGCCGGTCGCCGATCCCACGGCGCCGCCGCTGCGAACCGAACGCCATATCCCGAACTCCATTGCCACCCTCCGACGCAGGATTATTGTCGCGCTGGTAGAGCGTCTGCCCCGCTGCCCGTGTTGCGGCATCGGACGGCAGACGGGGGAGCGACGGGCGATATGACGCAGTAAGATTAGGGCATTAACCCGGGGTCGGTTGCCTTTCAACGATTGTCGTTGCGGCCCACCCGAGTGCGGCGATTTCCTCAGGTCGTACGACCCACCGCCGCCAGGACCGAGTCGCAAATATGGGAAACCGCCGCGTCGCTGAGGTCAGGATGGATCGGCAGCGCCAGGATACGGTCGGCCAGATTCTCTGACACCGGCAGGGCCGACCCGTCGTGGTGGTCGCGATAGGCGGGCTGGCGATGCAGCGGTCGCGGGTAATAGATCGCGGTCGGCACCCCGTCCGCCTTCAACGCCGCCTGGACCGAATCCCGTTCGGCACCATCGCGCAGCAGGATCGCGTAAATCGCCCAGGCGCTTGTGCTGTCCGGCACGCGCTTCGGTGTCGTCACGGCATTGCCCAGGCGCGCGTCATAGACCTGGGCGATCTTTTCTCTCGCGGCGAGTTCCTCCGCGAACACGGTCAGCTTCGATAGCAGCACCGCCGCCTGGATGGAATCCAGCCGGCCGTTCATGCCGGTCCGCAGCACTTCGTAGCGAGTCGGTCCCTCCCCGTGCGTGCGCAGGCTGCGGTAGAGCGCCGCGCGCTGGTCGCTTTCGGTGAACAAGGCGCCACCGTCGCCATAGGCCCCCAACGGCTTGGACGGAAAGAAGCTGGTCGCGGTCGCATCCGCCTGGGTCCCGAGCATTTTCCCATGCAGCGTCGCTCCGAAGCTCTGGGCGAGGTCGTCGATGGTAAACAGCTTCTCCCGCGCGCTGATGGCCGCCAAAGCGTCCCAATCGGCGGGCTGCCCGAACAGGTCCACGCCGATCACCGCACGCGGCCGCAGGCGACCGGCGGCGCGAATTTCGGCGATACGGCGTTCCAGATGGGCCGGATCGATTTGGAAGGTCAAAGGGTCGACATCCACGAAGACCGGCGTGGCGCCCAGAACCAGCGGCACCTCGGCGGTGGCGGTATAGGTGAAGGCCGGCAGGAACACGGCGTCACCGCGCCCGATTTCTTCCGCCATCATGGCGATCTGCAACGCGTCCGTGCCGGAGCTGACCCCAACGCAGTGCCTGGCCCCGCACATGCGCGCGAGTTCGGCTTCGAGTTCCGCCACCTCCGGGCCCATAACGAACTGACAATGTGCCAGCACCGCATCCAGGCGACGGCGGAGATCGACGGCGATACGCGCCTGCTGCGCCTTCAGGTCGAGGAACGGTACAGCCGGACGCACGGTTTCAGACATGGAACCTCTCGAAGAAAAACAGTTCTACCAACCCGCCGAAACAATGGCCTATCGGCAACCCCTCACCGTCATTGCCACACATGATCCGGCAACCCACCCCTGCCCCCGCCCTTTGGCGCTGAAGCGCTGGTTGCCGGGTCAAGCCCGGCAATGACCGAGGGGGCAGGGGGGCGGTGCATCGGTCATTGTCTCGGCCAATTGGTATCAGGCGCGCGCTTCGCCGACTTTGCCGTCAGCGTTGTGTTCAAATTCCGGCACCAGGCGCCCGAGCAGCGTTAGCGCCAGCCGAGCCTGCCCCCCCCTGCAAGCAATCGCGATCTCCTCCACCGCTCGGCCGACAATCGCGGGGTCGGCGGTGCGCGGCGTGGCCATCAGCAGCCCGGGATAGCCGGTCGGCACCGGGGGTTCGGTGCCGTGAAACAGCTCCTCGAACAGTTTTTCGCCGGGGCGCAGGCCGGTGAAGCGGATTTCCACGTCCTGGTCCGGCCGCAGTCCGGCGAGGCGGATCATCTGGCGGGCGAGATCAACGATCTTCACCGGCGCCCCCATGTCCAGCACGAAAATTCCACCGTCGCCGGACGACGGAAGTTCCGCATCGCCCACGCCCAGCACGCTGGCCTGCAACACCAGTCCGACGGCTTCGCGCACCGTCATGAAATAGCGATGCATGTCCGGGTGAGTGACGGTCAAAGGTCCGCCCTTCGCCAATTGCCGTTGGAACAGCGGCACGACGGAGCCAGTGCTGCCCAGCACATTGCCGAAGCGCACGGTGATGCAACGCATGCCGTGGCCGGCATTGCGGGCGGTGATGTCCAGCGCCTGGCAATACATCTCGGCCAGTCGCTTCGACGCACCCATCACGCTGGTCGGGTTTACCGCCTTGTCGGTGGAAATCAGCACCATCGCCATGGCACCGACGGCGCGCGCGGCGTCTGCCACGTGGCGGGTGCCGGCGGCGTTGGTGGTCAGGCCTTCCAACGGATTGGCTTCCACCATCGGCACATGTTTCAGGGCTGCGGCATGGAAGACGAGTTCTGGCTGGAATTTCTCGAACACCGCGCGAATGCGGGTTTCGTCGCGGATATCCGCGATCAGGGTCTGACGGCTGACATTGGGGTGGGTTTCCGCCAGTTCCAGGTCGATCTGCCATAGCGCGTATTCGCCGTTGTCCAGCAGCACCAGTTGGCTGGGGCCGAAGGCGGCCACCTGACGCGCCAATTCGCTGCCGATGGTGCCACCCGCGCCGGTCACGATGACCCGCCGGCCCTGGATCAGGCGCGCCATGCCGTCGCGGTCGAGCGCGACCTGAGGTCGGTTCAACAGATCCTCGATCGCGATCGGCTTCAATTCCATCGCGACTTGGCGGCTGTCCGGCATCGCCGCGTCCAACGCGGTCGGTCGCGGGGCGCGTCGGACCCGCAATCCGTAGCGGTCCGCCTGTTCCACCACCAAGGCCAGCGGTGCTCCGGCCAGATCGGGCGTCACGATGACCAGGGTGCCGGGCAGGCGGCCCTCATCACTGAACCGTTCCAGGACGCTGGCGACGTCCGACACCGAGCCCAGGATCTGGTAGCCCTGGATGCGTCGTCCGGTCTGGCGGGCGCTGGAGGACAACAATCCCTCCACGCGGAACACGCGGCGGCGATCGCGGACCAGGGCGCGGAGGAACAGGTCCGCGTCTTCGGTTTCGCCAATCAGCAGGACGGAGGTTGCATCGTCCTCGGACGATTGGCCGTTCCGCCGCCCGCGTGCCCAGCGATAGGCCACCCTGGGTCCCCCGAGGAACAGCAGCAAGGTCAGCCCGTGCACCAGGGGAAAGGTCGGGTTCGCGGAGGCGGCGCCGACGAAATGCGTCACAAGCGCGAACAGGATGGCACCCACGGCGCTGCTGGCCGCGACCGTGATCAGGTCTCCCAGGGCGGCAAACCGCCAATATTGCAGGGACAACCGGAAGGGCAGGCCCGCGAGGAGCAGGCAGAGAGTGCCGAGCGGAATGAGCCAAAGGGGATGGAATGTGGGGCCGCCGGGATCGGCGATCCAGCGGGCCATCGGAACCGACACCGCCGCCAGACCGCCATCCAGGGCAACGTTGACGGCAATTCGAATAAGCGAGCGCGTCGCGACCATGGGCTTCGTATAGCCCAATGGGCTGAGTCGTCATACCCGTGCCGGGAGCAGCGACGGCACGGGTGCGGGTGTATGTCGGGGTGGCGTCCTGGCCGTCCTACTCCACGAACTCCAACGTGGCACCGAAGGCGGATCGTGCCGGGACGACGATGCGTTCTGGATCCCGGTAAGCGCCTTCGATCTGGCCGGCGGCGATGGCGGTGGCGGCCGCGTCCAGAGACCGCACTCGGAATGTCAGGGCGGCCATGAAATCGGCTCGACCGCCGGCATCTGGCGCCGCGTCGCCGTAGACGGCATCCAGACGAGGAGGGGTGATCACATCAAACCGTGAAAGTCCCACCGCCAGGGCATGGCCGCCTTGGATAGGGCGCACCGACTCGTCGCCGAACATGCGGGCGAACAGGCCGGCCAATACCGACGGGTCTTGTGCGGCGATCACTGCCCGCGCGACCCCGATGGTGCCGTTGGCGTGATGGCGCCATTCGTCGCGCCAGACCAGTTGCCGGGTGAGATGGTGGCAGAAATAGAGGCGTCCGGCGGTGACCGTCCCCGGGGTCATTCGGACCGTGCGGAACGTCGCGTCCTGGGGGCCATCGGACAGGTCCACCGGGCGAGAGAATTGCTGCGGCGGCTCGACCGGGACCCCGGCGGCGACCAATGCGGCATAGGTGGCGCCCGAGTCCTCGGACCCGAATACCAGGCCGTTCAGGCCCTCCGGCGCGGTCAGGATTTCCTGCCGGCGCGTGTCTCCCGGCGGCGCTGCGATCAGTTCCAGGTAATCGGTGCCGAACATCGCCAGGTGGTTCATCGACCCCAGGGTGTGATACCCGCGGGGCGTCAGGGTGAAGCCCAGCCGCCGAAAGACGCTTGCGCCTTCGTCGATCCGGTCTCGGACATTGATGACGACATGATCGAGCGTCGGGACCGGCAGCATGGGGGGCATGGGCGTACTCCTGGACGGGTCTGTTGGACCTGAAGCGCCCAGTCCATCGGCAAACCCGGTCCGGCACAAGGTCAGTCGCTTCACCCTGGATGTCCTGCCAGGGTTGTCGTACCCGAGAACCCAGCGCCGACGCGATGCCCCCGTCCCCGACAAAAAAAAGCGGCGCCCAAGGGCACCGCAAGTTTGGGGGGGAAACGTCATGTGGAGGTTGCCAATGGCCGCCTTCCACGCCACTGAGATTGTGCGGATTCCACTGGAATCAAGACACGCACTGGTGTGCTCGACGGCGTGTTTCGACAGGCACCTTGGGGAATCGCGCTGACCGCGGGGTTAGACCGCACTGCAGACGTTGACTGGATTTTTTGGTTTTTGTGGTCCTGCCAGACACATCCAACCGACCCACGGAATGCGTCGATACAGCAAATTACTACGAATATTTAATCAAGCGAGCGGCGGATGACGAAGATCGAAAATGCCGATCTTCGGACTGGCGCTCTTCCGGGTTCCAAGCAACCGGCGTAGCGTCCTCGCCAGGTCATGAGAGGATACGTTCACATGGACGACGTGACACCTGGACAAGCTGCCTCCCAGGAGATGACGACCCGAGAAATGGCAGCGATCACAACCGCGACCGCGGCGGAATGCATCTCTCGGGCACGCTCGCTCATCCCGCGGTTGCGGGCAGCCGCGCCCTGGATCGACGAGCACCACGAGCTTCCGCCCGATGTGCTCGACGGGATGCATGATGCGGGCATGTTCCGCCTGCTGATCCCCCGGGCCTATGGCGGGTTCGAGCTGAAACCGTCCGATTATGTCCAATGCATCGAGGCCATCGCCGAGGGCGACGCCAGCGCCGCCTGGTGCATGAACCAGGGATCGGGGTGTTCCATGGCATCCGCCTACATGGCCCCCGAGGTCGTGTGGGAGGTCTGGGGCGGCAAACGCGATGTGCTGGCCTGGGGGCAGGGACCCGGGGCACGCGCGGTCCGGGCCGAGGGGGGCTGGCGGGTCACCGGAACCTGGAGTTTCGCCAGTGGCTCGCGCCACGCAACCTGGCTCGGCGGCATGGCGCCAAGCTATGAGCCGGATGGCACGCCGATCCTGCGCCCGGATGGCCGGCCGTGGGAGCGGACGTGTCTGTTTCGGCGCGAATTGGCCAGGATCGACGATGTCTGGCAGGTGATGGGGCTGCGCGGCACCGGCAGCGACAATTATACGATCAACGACCTGTTCGTTGACGATGCCCATACCCTGACCCGCGAATACGCGCCGGAGCGGCGGGAAACCGGGACCTTGTACCGGCTTCAGTCGATGCAACTCTACGCTGCCGGGTTTTCCTGCGTCGCATTGGGAACGGCTCGTGCGCTGCTGGATGCGGTGGTCGGGCTGGCCGGGCGCAAGACCCAGGCCTGGGCGTCGGATCCGCTGCGCGACAACCAGGCCGTTCAATATATCATCGCGCATTCCGATGCGGCGCTCAAGGCGGCGCGGGCCGGGCTTATGAAAGTGCTGGACGATCTGTGGGAAGAGGTCGGGCGGACCGGCGAACTGACCGTCGACCAGCGGGTCCGGGTGCGTCAGGCGACGACCTATCTGATCCACACCGCGAGGGATGTGGCGCATCGGGTTTACCATGAGGCCGGGTCCACCGCGATTTTCGACAACCAGCCGTTCGAGCGACGGTTGCGAGACGTGAACAGCGTATCCCAGCAGATGCAGGGGCGTCGGACGCACCTGGAAACCGTCGGATTACATATGCTCGGGGGAGAGCCAAACCTGCGGTGGCTGTAGGGGCGGCGGGTCGTCGGGTGGTGTCATGTCATTGTCGCATAGCTACCCTGTTAGGTGGCCTGCCGCGCGGTTATGGGGTTGTAGTCCATATATTCCAATGACTTAGGATCATTTGAGAAAAATGTCATCGGGACGAATGAATGCGTTGACACCGGGGATACCGGACGACTAGAAAGCGCCTCCTTCGACGGCCGGTCTGGCTGGACGGGGCGCCCGGAAACCCCGGGCAGGTTCTTTGACAATCGAATAGGCTAGGAAGGGATACGTTGGTGGCGTCCTTTGCATTGTTTCACATGTGAGTGTGGGATGATGGATTGGGTTGCTGGTCTCGGAGAGAATTGGGTTTTTCTATGGATCCAAGGATCACCGATCTGGTGACTTAAGGGCGTCTCTGGATGTAGTCTCTTAATACAGATACGTACAGATACGCTTGTGAGGAAAAATCATG
>CAMBXJ010000243.1 GCA_945871455.1 Asaia bogorensis | reverse complement strand
GCCCCGCCCTTCCCCCACCGCGCCCATCCATGCATAACCCCTCCCGCATGACGCCCCAGATCGCCTCCGCTCTGCTGCCCCTTTTCCGTCTGATGGACCCGGAAAATGCCCACGACCTGGCCCTTCAGGCCTTGCGCCTGGGCCTGGCCGGACGTGCCAACACGCCGGACGATCCCGCTCTTTCGGTCACTGCCCTGGGCCGGCGCTTTGCCAATCCGATCGGCCTCGCCGCTGGTTTCGACAAGAATGCCATCGCCGTCCGCGGCCTGATGCGCCTGGGATTCGGCTTCGTCGAAACCGGCACCGTCACGCCGCGCCCGCAGGCGGGCAATCCGCGCCCCAGGCTGTTCCGGTTGGAACCGGACCAGGCGGTAATCAACCGCATGGGTTTCAACAATGGCGGCTTGGACGCCTATCGCGCCAATCTGGCAGCGTTGGCCGACCGCATCGTGCCGCTCGGGGCCAATGTCGGCATCAACAAGGAAGGAGCCGACCCGGTCCGCGACTATCCGATGCTGATCGCCGCGGTGGCGCCGCATGCCGATTATGTCGTCATCAACGTCTCCTCCCCCAACACGCCCGGCCTGCGCGACCTGCAGTCGGAGGAGCGGTTGCGGGAAATACTGAACGCGGTCGCTGAAGTCCCCGGCAAACCGCCGTTGCTTGTGAAAGTGGCACCTGACCTGTCCGACGACGGCCTGGCCGCCGTGGTGGAAACCTGCGTCGCCGCCGGTGTCACCGGGCTGACGGTGGGCAACACCACCATCAGCCGTCCGTCCGACCTGCGCTCCCCGCGGCGCGAACAGGCGGGGGGGTTGTCCGGCGTGCCGTTGTTCGAACTGTCCACCCGCATGCTGGCACGGGCCTACCTGTTGGCGCGCGGGCGCTTGGTGCTGATCGGCGCGGGTGGCGTGTTCGACGGCCGGGATGCATTTGCGAAAATCCGCGCCGGCGCGTCCCTGGTGCAGCTTTACACCGGCTTCGCCTATCAGGGTCCGGCGATGATTCCCCGTCTGAAACGCCAATTGCTGACCGAGATGCGCGAATCCGGATTCGCCCGGATCGAGGACGCGATCGGCACCGGCGCCCAACAACTGTCAGGATCAACGTAGATGCAACACCTCTCCGGCTTTGCCCCGTTGGCGGATCGTTACGATGGCTTCGTGCTCGATCTGTGGGGCGTGATCCATGACGGCGTCAACGCCTTTCCGCATTCGGTCGATTGCCTGCGCCACCTGCGCGATGCCGGCAAGCGCACCTTGCTGCTGTCCAACGTGCCGCGGCCCAACGACGCCGTGCGGACCATGATGCGGCGCATGGGGATCGAGGACGCGCTCTACACCGACATCCTGACCAGCGGAGAGGCCGTGCGGCGCGCCCTGCTGTCCCCGCCCGACGCATGGTGGGCCGGGCTCGGCCAGCGCGTGTTCCATCTGGGGCCGGAGCGTGACAAGCCGGTCCTGGAAGGTCTGCCGTTGATCGTGACGGACCGGCCGGAAGATGCCGATTTCGTTTTGAACACCGGCCCGGACGATCACCGCAATCCCAGCGATATGAACGAGTTCGAGCAGGTGTTGCAGGATTGCGCCAAGGCCAATCTGAAAATGATCTGCGGCAATCCGGATCTGGTGGTGATCCGCGGCGGCGTGCGCGTCCTTTGTGCCGGATCGCTGGCGGCCCGCTATCAGGAACTGGGCGGTGACGTGCGATCCGTGGGCAAGCCCGATCCGGCAATCTATCGTCCGGTGCTGGAGGTTTTGAACCTCCCCTCCGAGCGGGTGCTGGCCGTTGGAGACTCGCTGCACACCGATATCGCGGGTGCCACCGGGGTGGGGCTGGCGGTTTGCTGGGTCCTGGACGGAATTCACGGGGCCAGCCTGTCGGATGGGGCAGGGGGCTTCGATCCGGTCAAGACCGAAGCAGCCGCGCAGGCCGCCGGGGTTGCGCCGGTCGCGACCCTGCCTCGGTTCTGCTGGTAAACGGGGCGGTCCCGCCATGAACACCACGTCGCGGCAACCATGTGACCGGAGGCGGGACCGCTCTGATCAGCCCGTCTGTCTTCGTCGATGCGGCTAGTGTTCCGAGCGCGACACACGGTGCCCACCCGTCGCGTGAATCGGAACACGAAATCAACGATCGCGCGTCCCGATCGGACCTTAGGGCTTGTTCGGTAACAACCGAGTCGGCTGGAGCGACGGACCGGCCTATCCCCGTCATGGTCGGCGAAGGCCGGCCATCCACGACTTGCTGTGCCGGTCGAGAGAAAGTCGTGGATGGAGGGCCTCCGCCCACCATGACGGGGTTGGACGTCCGTGCCCCGAGTGGAGTCGTTATTTCCGGACGAATCCTTAACAGCCGTTGGGGTCGGAATACGCAGGTGGCCCGCGCGGCCGCTCGGACCAGGGGCCGGACATGAACGCAACCTGGATCCTGCGCACCGCGCGTCTTGTGTTGACACCGGTCACAGGAACGGACCTCCCTGACCTCCAGGCCATCAAATCCGATCCCCGGGTCTTCGCGATCATGCTCGGCGGTGTGCGCAGCGCGGCCCGCGCGGCCGAGGAACTCAGCGCCGACATGGGTGCATGGGGCGCGAACGGCTTCGGCGTTTGGACGATCCGTGACGCGGTGACCCGGGCCTTCGTGGGCATCACCGGCTTGCAGGACCGTCCGGACGGCCGCGGCGTGGCGCTGCGTTTCGCGCTTTGGCCTGAAGCCCAGGGCCGTGGTCTGGCAAGGGAAGCAGCGAGTGCCGCGCTCCGGTTCGGCCATGAGCGCGCCGGCCTGAGCCGGATCGTCGCAGTGGCGCGGGAGGTGAATTTCGCGTCTCGGATGGTGCTTGGCGGCATCGGCATGACCGAGCGCGAGACCTTCATTCAGGACGGCCATGTGATGGTACTGTTTGAAAGCGTGCGCGTGGTGCGTCCGGATGCCGGCGCAGGGCGGGCTTATTAGAACATGATCACGTGAAGCTGCGCGAAACAGCCCGTCAATCATGTGATCTGACAAAGAGCCAGAGTGGTTTGCCGTTTTCAGTCAGATTGATTCCGCTCTGGCGTCGGCTCCCTCGGAGCGGGCGATATCCCGGGACGCGACGTTGCGCGACGCAATGCGGCGCGCGGTTTCGGGCGAGAGGATGCCGTTCGTTCGCGCGCTGCCGTGACAAGGCGAGGTGAAGCCAGGCCCCGGCGACGCTACGGGTCGGGCGTTTGTCGTCCGCCCCTTCAGTCATGCCATGATGCGGTGCGCATCCCCGTGATCACGTTGTCGCAGGAGTGGCGGGATCGGCCCCACCGCTGGCCAAAACCCGGACCGCCTAACTGTGTTGGGAGACCTGCTGGCGCATCGCACCGATCAGCGCGTCGATGCTGTTGCCATTGCGCTGCAGGTAGGACGCATAATCGCTGCGCTGGGTGATGCGCAACGACGGGCCCTCGGCGATCACATCGATGATTCTCGGGGCCGACAACGGCTGCGTAATCACCCAATCCACGGTGGTGGGTGGATTGTTCGGCCGCTCCACAACGGTGGAGACGATCTGCTCCTCTTCCTGTTGACGCGCCCGGCCGACGGTCAGCTTCACGCCCTGGTATTCGCCGAGCTTGGCGGTGACGCTGGTGACGAGGACTTTGTGGAACAGTTCGAGGTAGGTTTTCTGCTGTTCGGCTGATGCCTGACGCCAGAAGCGTCCCAGGCAGAAGCGGCCAACCCCGTCGACGTCGATCGCGGAACCGATGATCGTCGTCAACTCCCGCCGCTTCGCCTCCGCGGATCCCGGGCCGTTCACGACGGCGACCAGTCTATCCCCGGTGGCCTTCACGAAGGCGGTGGCGCGATCGGTGCCCTGCGCGAAAGCCGCCATGCGGCCGGTCAGAGGCCCCGACAGGGAAAACGCCCCAGCAAACGCCGAGGTCAGGAGCAGGAAAGCGCGTCGGTGCAACATGCGGGTCGTGACCTCCGTCAACGGGATGGCGGATTGATTTGCTGGCCCGCCATCTGCGGGAACCAGACCGGCACGGTAGCACGATTATCGTCGCGCAGCTTGGTCAGTTGGCCCTCGCGATACTGGCGGTAGAGGCTACGGAACGTCGCATAGGGATCGAGCGCGGTCTTCCGGATGGATTCGATAGGATCGAGAGCTTTTTCCCGGGCGTTGATCGCCTTCACGTAAGTCCGGCTCCAACCCAATGCCTGGACCGCCGTGCCTTGCCCGACCCACATGAACGGGTCGCCGACCGTGTCGACGGCGAAGCCGGTCAGATCGCGCGTGCCGGACGGACCGACGACCGGCAGGAACAGGTAAGGTCCATCTGGAATTCCCCAATGGCCCAAGGTCAGGCCGAAATCCGCGTCATGCTTGGCATAACCCCACTCTGCCGCGACATCGAACACGCCCAGCACCCCGACCGTCGAATTGATCAGGAACCGCATCGTCGTATCCCCCGCTCGGCGCGGCTTGCCTTCCAGGATGTCGTTGCCCAATTTAACCGGCGTGTTGAGGTTGGACAACGAGTTGCTGACCCCAGTGCGCACCGGCGCGGGCACCACGAAGCGATAGGCGCGGGCGATCGGCTCCAGCACGTAGGTGTCGGCACGGTCGTAGACCACATAGAAGAAGCGGTTCGTCGGCTCCAGCGGGTCGTTCAATTCCTTGAACTCGGCCACTGCTTCGGGGTCGTCGGCGGGCGGCGCATCCGCGCAGGCGGACAGACCGACGGCCAGGGCCAAACACAGGGGTAGGGCGAGCGCCCATCGAAAGGCATCCCGGGGCATGAACAAGCGGGAACGGATCGTGGCGGGCATCGGGTTCCTCGGCGCCAGGGGCCAGACGCGATCCACAAAGGACGCGTCCGGAAGGGGACAGGCAGAGCAGCCCGCACACCCGGACAAGGCGGGCTTTGTCCGGGTGTTGAGCCTGTTATGTAGCACAGGCCGAGCCGGATGCAACGAAATCGGCACTCATGTGTGACGCGATAGGCCCTGCGCAAGTCTGCCGTTTGGGTCGGACATGATCGGCCGGACTTGCGCCAAACCTCATTTCCGGGGAATGGAGGCGCATGAACGAAGCCACGCAGAGCGATCCCTCGCCCACCCTTCAGCGCTGGCTGACTGGCCCGCGCTTTTCCTCCCTGCCCGTGCGCGCCGCGGACCATCCGCCTCCGCTGTTGTCGTTTGAATTTTTACCACCGCGGACCGAGGCGCTGGAGCAGCAGCTTTGGGCCTGCATCGAACGGTTGGCCCCTTTGCATCCGCGCTTTGTGTCCGTCACCTATGGGGCGGGCGGCACCACGCAGGCGCGCACGCATGCTACCGTATCGCGGATCGTCCGGGAAACTGACCTGATCCCCGCCGCTCATCTGACCTGCGTCGGCGCCACACGGGCCGAGGTCGATGCCGTGGCCGAGCAGTACTGGGAGGCCGGAGTGCGACATATTGTGGCGCTGCGGGGCGATCCGCCGCCCGGCACCCAGTATGAACCGCATCCCGGCGGCTATGCCTATGCCGCCGACCTGGTCGCCGGTTTGCACAGGATCGCGGCGTTTGAGATTTCGGCGGCGGCCTATCCGGAAACGCATCCGGGCGCGGTCAGCCCCGATGCGGACCTGGACAATCTGAAGCGCAAGCTGGATGCCGGGGCGACGCGCGCGATCACGCAGTATTTCTTCGATACCGACACCTATCTGCGGTTTCTCGATCGCTGCCACGCGGCCGGGGTCACCGCGCCCATCGTGCCGGGTATCATGCCGGTGTCCAACTACGCCCAGGCGGCACGGTTTTCCGCGATGTGCGGTGCCAGTGTGCCGGAATGGATGGGGCGTATGTTTGATGGGACAGAAGACGACCCCGAGACACGGCGCATGATTGGTATGGTCGTTGCGGCGGAACAGGTCAGGTTGTTGCAGGCCAATGGCGTGGACGAGTTCCATTTTTACACGCTCAACCGCCCGGACCTGACCTATGCGATCGCCCATCTGCTGGGGGTGCGGGCAACGCCGGCGAGCGCACCGGCAAGCGCTGGCCCGTGAGCCGTTCCTGGTCATGGTTCGTGGAATGTTCTATGCTGTGTGCATGCAGGGCATCCTGACCTCATGACCGATTACCTGACCCGGCTGAACGCGGAACAGCGGGAGGCGGTGGAGACAATCGACGGCCCGTTGTTGGTGCTCGCCGGGGCAGGCACCGGCAAGACTCGCGTGCTGACCACCCGGTTCGCGCATATCCTGCTGTCGCGGCGGGCGTTTCCTAACCAGATCCTCGCGGTCACCTTCACCAACAAGGCGGCGCGGGAAATGCGCGAACGGGTCGCCGCGATCCTGGGGGAGCCGGCGGAGGGCCTGTGGCTGGGCACGTTCCACGCCTTGTGCGCGCGGATGCTGCGCCGGCACGCCGAACATGTCGGGCTGTCGTCCAATTTCTCCATCCTGGATACGGACGACCAGTTGCGCGTCCTGAAGCAGGTGATGGAGGCCGAGCGGATCGATCAGAAGCGCTGGACTCCGGCATCCTTGATGGCGACCATCCAGCGCTGGAAGGATCGCGGGCTGACCCCGGCCCGCATCGGGACGGCCGACGAATCGGACTTTGCCAATGGCCGCGCGACGGCGCTTTATGAAGCATATCAGGCCCGTCTGCGCGTTCTGAACGCGGCCGATTTCGGCGACCTGATGCTGCATATGGTCGAGATCCTGCTCGCGCAGCCGGAGGTACTGGCCCAGTACCACCG
>CAMBXJ010000242.1 GCA_945871455.1 Asaia bogorensis | reverse complement strand
TTCCTGCCCGTGCCGGACGTCGCGGGCAATCGGGACGCCTACACCCTGCTCGGCTGGGACCTGAACCCAGGGGATTGCGTGGCGTTTCACGGCCTCACGCTGCATGGCGCCCCAGGCAATCGCAGTGGGCAGCTCCGCCGCCGAGCGGTTTCCGCGCGCTGGACCGGCGACGACGCGATCTTCACGCGGCGCACGGGCATCGAAAGCCCGCCCGCCCCAGCCAATGCGCCGTCGTCCGGCGGACCGATGGATAGCGATGTGTTCCCGGTGGTCTGGCGCGCCGCCTGATCCGCGTCGGGCGCCATCCTCCGGTCGCAAATCGCCTCCCCCGGGTCGCCGCCCCCGGGTCGCCTCCCCCGGGGCCGTCGTGCTCTGGGCGGATCGTCACGGTCCGGCCACGCAATGGCGACCAATCGAACATAATACCAACCGCCCGAAACAATGACCCGCGGGCACTGCAAAGCCGTCATGGCGGGTGCAGACCCGCCATCCACGCCTTGCGCTTTGCAGCCCTGGAAAGGCGTGGATACCGGCCTGCGCCGGCATGACGGGGATGAGTTGACAGAAGAGTCAATCTTTCCGACGGCTGGTCTAAATCGCACGTGCAGCCCGAAAGCCACCCCTTGGAAAATGCGGAAATCCGGGCCTAGCCCTGCTCGGGACGCACGATCAGCACGGTGCCATCCACGCCTTCCACGCGCAGGCGCGCCCCTGGTTCGGGGATGGCCGCGTCGGCGGGAAGACGTGCCGACCAGTCGCTGTCACCGACGCGCACGCGTCCGGTCCGTCCAGTGAACGAGATCGACGTTGCCTCCCGTCCCGCCAAACCGGCACTTTGCGTGTTCAGCCGACGCGGCGGCCTGCGCAGATGCAGCCCGACATAAACGAAGATGGCGGCAAGGGCGGCGAAGGTCGCAACTTCCCACGCAAAGCCGAAATCGACGCCCAACGCAATCAATCCGGTGCCCAGAGCGGCCAGGCCGATCCACATCAGGAACGCCCCGGGGACAACCACCTCCAGGCCCAGCATCACAAGGCCGGCGATGACCCAGACGAGCCAGGGGGTCATGCGGACGGCGTCGATGATCCCCATGGCCCTGGCGCCGGTGGCCCCGCGCCAGGTGAGGACAGCGGATTCGTGCCTCCCGACCCAGGGGGCCGCGTTGCGGTGGGGCGCGGATTGGGCGACAGCAGTCCACCGCCTTCCGGCCCGCGCAACAATTCCATCGCCTGGGTGATGCCACCGGCGATCGCGGCGGATTCCATCGGCACCACGACCAGACGGGTGTTGGGGGCCGAGGCAATCGCCTCGAACGCCTTCACGTAGCTGTTGGCGATGAAGTAGCGCAGACCGTCATTGCCGTAACGGGTGGCGGCCTCGGAGACCATCTGCGTTGCCTCCGCCTCCGCGCGGGACAGGGCGACACGCGCCTCCGCATCGCGCAACGCGGCCTGCTGGCGTCCCTCGGCGGCCAGGATCAAGGCCTGTTTCTCGCCTTCCGCCCGTTTGATCGCGGCTTCCCGCTCACCTTCCGCGCGCGCGACCGTCGCACGCCGCTCCCGTTCGGCGGTCATTTGCAGGTTCATCGCCAGGATCAGGTTCTCCGGCGGTTCGATCTTGCGGATTTCCACCCGGCTGACTTTCACGCCCCAGGGCAGGGTCGCGCCGTCCAGGATGTTCAGCAGGGACGAATTGATGCGTTCACGGGAAGACAGGGTCTGGTCAAGCTCCATCTCGCCGATGACCGACCGAATATTGGTCATAGCCAGGGTAGTCAGCGCGACGGTCAGTTGCTCCACCTGGTAGGCGGCCTTCTCCGGTTCCATGACGCGGAAATAAATGATCCCGTCGACGGCTACGGTGGCGTTGTCGCGGGTGATGACGCTCTGTTCGGGGATTTCCACGACCTGTTCCTGGACGTTCAGCTTGCGTCCGATTCGGTCGATATAGGGCAAAACGAATTGCAGGCCCGGATCCAGCAGGCGCGTATAGGCACCGAAGCGTTCCACGGTCCAAATCTGGCCCTGCGGCACGGTCTTGATGCCGGCAAACAGGGTGACGACGACCAGGATCAGCACGATGACCCAGACGATGATAACGGTGCTTATCATGGCTTCCTCACAACTTGGGCGATGTGGCAAACAAGGCGACCGTGCACGCAAGCCCACGCGCCACCATCCGAAACGCCGAGATCACGCCCACCCCAATCGGTGTGGCCGGTGACGTGGATGTTGCGTGCGCCGTCGTGGCTCACCATGGCTTGCGTCCTCGCGGCTTCGACCGTCACACTACACCCGATGGAGCGGAGGATCGAGCCATGCCGACATATGTCATGCTAGCCAATTGGACCGACCAGGGGCTGAAGGCGATCGCCGAAGGCCCAACACGCCTCGATCAGGCGCGCGCGATGCTGGAGGAGATGGGCGGGCAGTTCCGTTCGCTCTACATGACCATGGGCCAGTTCGACCTGGTCGGCATCTACGACGTCTCCGACGACGCCGTCGCCGCCCGTTTCACCCTCATGCTCGGCCGTCTCGGCAATGTCCGCACGACGTCGATGAAGGCCTTCCCCGAGGAAGCCTACAAGCAAATCATCAACTCGCTTCGATAGAAGGACACACCATGATTTCAGGCGCCCGCACCCCGCTGACCGTCGATCTGGGCGGCTATCGCGTCGCCATCTCCGCGGGAGCCAACGGGATCGGCAAGGTCATGGCGGACAGTTTCGCCGCCTGCGGGGCCAGTGTCTTTGTCAGCGACGTCGATCCCGCGGCGCTCGCGTCCTGCGGCCACGCCGGTATCCGTGCCGATGCCGGCATCGCGTCGGACTGCGAGGCTTTCGTCGATGCCGCCGTCAAACATTTGGGTGGGCTGGATGTGCTGGTCAATAATGCCGGTATCGCCGGTCCGACCGCGCCGGTGGAAGCCGTGACGCCGGACGAACTGGACGCCACCCTGCGCATCGATCTGGCGGCGATGTTCCACTGCTCCCGTCGCGCGATCCCGGCCTTGCGGGAAGCGGGGGGCGGGGCGGTGATCAACCTCAGTTCCGCCGCCGGGCGGTTCGGCTTTGCCCTGCGCGCGCCCTACGCCGCGGCCAAATGGGGCGTCATCGGCTTCACCAAGTCGCTGTCGATCGAGCTTGGCCGCGACGGGGTGCGGGTGAACGCGATCCTGCCGGGTCCGGTGGATGGGCCGCGCATCCGCGCGGTCATCAAGGCAAAGGCCCAGACGGAAGGCGTGTCGGAGAACGAAATGACGGAGCGCACCGTCGGCACCACCAGCCTGAAATGCTTCGTCACCCAGCAGGACATCGCCAACATGGCACTGTATCTGGCGAGCCCGTTCGGCCGCACGATCAGCGGCCAGGCGATCAGCGTCGATGGCGACATGCAGGTTATGATGTAGCCGAAAGCGCGGTCGACCGGTCCGGCACGGATCGGCCGGCGTCCGCCGGAATCAGCACAAATTGTCACACGGATTCCGGGGTTTTCGCGGACCTGGGTCGTAACGCCGGTCGAGTATGCTGGTCGAAAGGCACGAACCAACGCGCCATGAACCGGGTGAATCTCCATGTCGAACCATCCCAAGCGGCCCGCGCATTACGACAAGGCGATCGGACTTGTGTTGCAGGGCGGCGGCGCCCTGGGCAGCTACCAGGCGGGTGTCTTTGAGGCCATTTCGGAGTCGGAATACCTCCCCGATTGGGTGGCCGGGATTTCCATCGGGGCGATCAATGCCGCGATCATCGCCGGCAATCGGATGGACCAGAGGGTCGAGAAGTTGCGTGCGTTCTGGGACGGCGTGACCGCATCCGCCACGCCCTGGCCAATGCTGGGGACGGGATCCACCGACACCGACCGCAAGATCGGCGCGCTGTCGGCGCTGGCGTTCGGCCAGCCCGGGTTTTTCGCGCCTCGTCCGCCGCTGTCGTGGCTGTTCGGGGCGCAACCGACCAGCTTTTACGACACCTCGGCCTTGCGCTCGACCCTGGAACGGCTGGTCGATTTCGACCGCATCAACGCCCGCGAGATGCGGTTCAGCGTCGGCGCCGTCAATGTGCGGACGGGCAATTTTGCCTATTTCGACAACGCCGCGACCCGTATCGGGCCCGAACATGTGATGGCGAGCGGCGCGTTGCCGCCCGGGTTTCCCGCCGTGGAGGTGGACGGCGAGCTCTATTGGGATGGCGGCCTGGTTTCCAACACGCCCTTGCAATATGTCCTGGAAACGCTGCCCCGTCGCAGCCGACTGGCCTTTCAGGTCGACCTGTTCCATGCCATCGGCCCGCTGCCGGAAACGCTGGAGCATGTGACCGAGCGCGAAAAGGACATCCGCTATTCCAGCCGCACCCGCTCGGCTACCGAAGCGTTCCGGGTGGCTCACGACGTGCGGCACAATATCAACGAACTGTTCCACATGCTGCCGGAGGGCCTGCGCGAGACACGCCAGGCCCAGTTTCTGTACCGCTACGGCTGCGTTACCACGATGGATATCGTGCAACTCATTTACCGGCCCGACGACGGTCAGGGCCACGCCAAGGACTATGAGTTCAGCCGCGCGACGATGCTTGCCCGATGGGAGCAGGGGCTGAAGGACGCGCGGGAGACCCTGACGGCGTCTCCCTGGTTGGCTCCCATGCCGCCGGACGTGGGTGCCCGCACCTTCGATGTAACGGGGGACCGCCTGCGCCAATCCGATTGAGCCCCATGCGCCGACGATCCGCCGGTCCAGGCGCCGTTCGAACGAGTCGCAACGGGTCCGAAGCGAACATCCAACAGTGGCGGTTATACATATCTTTGCATGAATACCGATCGCTTCGCCGGACCAAAATCACTTCGGAACAGCCAGAAAAAACTAAATCGCCTATATTTTTATATTGTGTTTGACCCCGTGTGCAATGCGTGGGATGACACCGGTATAATACGCGGTTGTTCGACAGAGAGAATCCGACCGTTTCTCCTCGTCGGCTCAACCGACATAATAGAAAAACGGGGGCACGATGGCACAGGCGCCAATCGATTTGAGTGCCATCGCCGCCGGAACCGCCACCGTTATTTTTGGCACCGACCGCGACGACGCATCCGGCTACTCGGTCGCTTCGGCCGGCGATATCAATGGCGACGGGTTCGACGACCTGCTGATAGGCGCGCCGAAAGGCCGCGGTAAATATGGTGAAAGCTATTACGGTGAGGCCTATGTGGTCTTCGGCAAGGCCGCCGGATTGCCCGCGACCATCGACCTGTCCACCTTCGGCAAAGGTTCGGCCGATGCCGGTTTCGTTCTGTACGGATCGTCCCGCCAGGACCGCGTCGCCGCGTCGGTCGCGTCCGCCGGGGATCTGAACGGGGACGGCTACGACGATCTGCTCATCGGCGCACCGCACGGCACCATAGACAGCGGTGGCGACCGCTACAGCGCTCAGACCTACGTCTATTACGGCAAGGCCGCCGGTTTCACGTCCACGGTCGATCTATCCCGCGTGGCCGCCGGCACCGGCGGCTTCGTGATCACCGGGGTCCGGAACAACAATCCCCAGGACCAGTTCGGCCGCTCGGTCGCCTCGGCCGGAGACATCAATGGCGACGGATTCGACGATCTGATCGTCGGGATACCGAGAGGCCACCCGGCCGGGAAAGCGGTCGTCGTCTTCGGCAAGGCCGGATTGTCCGGCGCCAGCCTCGATCTGGCGGCGATCGAGGCGGGTGACGGCAGCGTCGGTTTCGTCGTTAAGGGAGTGGACAGCAGCGGTCAGGCGGGCATCTCGGTCGCATCCGCGGGCGACATCAACGGCGACGGGTTCGACGACCTGATAATCGGCGCGGAGCTGGCCAAAGGCAGCGGTCTGACGCCGAGCGGATTCGGGAAGTATGCGGCCGGGGCAAGCTATGTGGTCTATGGCAGGTCCGGCGGCTTCGGCGCCAGCCTCGACCTGGCCCGGTTGACCACCGAATCGGCCGGGTTCGTGATCTTCGGCGCTGACGGGAACGACAGATCCGGTCGATCGGTCGCATCCGCCGGCGATGTCAATGGCGACGGCTTTGCCGATCTGCTCATCGGTGCGCCGCGGAGCCGTGGTGCGGCCAATGACAAGACACAGGCCGGGGAGGCCTATGTCGTCTACGGCAAAGCCGGGGGATTTTCCGGCAGCCTTGATCTCGGATCGATTGTCGCCGGCACCGGAGGTTTCGTCCTCTACGGGCAGGGTTCCTACGATAGCGCCGGCTATTCGGTCGCCTCGGCCGGCGATCTCAACGGCGATGGTCTGGACGACATCCTGATCGGCGCGTTCGGCGCCGACGGGGTTGGCAGCCCCGGCAATCCCAATTTCAGGGACAATGCCGGCAGCACCTATGTGGTGTTCGGCAAAGCCGGTCCGTTCGCCGGCGGCATCCCGCTGGACCGCATCGCGGCGGGCACTGGCGGTTTCGTGATCCGAGGCGCTGACCCGGCCGACTTCGCCGGCAGTTCCGTCGCTTCGGCCGGTGATCTCAACGGCGACGGGTTCGATGACCTGATCGTCGGCGCCCAAGGCGCGGACGCGGCCGGCAATGCCAAGTCGGGAGCCGGCGAGAGCTACGTAATCTCCGGCCGCAATTACACAGACGCGCCGATCCGCCTCGGAAACGCCGGTGTCAACACGCTGACCGGCACCGCCGGCTTCGACGACCTGATCGGCGCCCAGGGCAACGACTTCCTCATCGGCAATGGCGGCGCCGACGTCCTGCTCGGCGCATC
>CAMBXJ010000241.1 GCA_945871455.1 Asaia bogorensis | reverse complement strand
CCACAAAGGCGCGATCCGGTCGGTCGGCGCGACGGCAAGCGCGTTGATCAGCCACGTGTTTCGCGGCGACGAAAACCCGATATCGAGCGTGGGGCCGGTCACCTCCACTGTCACGACCAGCGTGACGTGTTCGCCTTTGACCGCATTGAGTACGGGGATTGTGTCGCTATTCCCGGGCACGTGAAGCTGGGTTGAATGGCCGCCCCTTTCGGAGTCTCCGATCAGGCATTCCACCCGGAACAGGCCTGGACCGGTGGCAAGACGGAAGGTCGCCGGGTTTCGGCTGGCGATAAACCCGCGGTCGAGGGGATCGGCGGTGCCCCGATCATGCACCTGCAGCGCGTCATGGTCGGTCCAGCCGAACCCGGCCGCGTCGTCGTAGAGGCTGTCAGGTCCGACATGCACATGCGTGTCGGGACAAGGACCGCCCCCGAATCTGAACGCCTTGGTATTCATCGCCGATCCGCCTGTCTGGTGCCCCGTCTTATTTGCACCGAGGGGGAAGCGGGTCAAATCGGCATACCCGCGCAACGGCCCGGCCTGATCGCGGTGCGGGAACGGTCATCCGGCAGTGTGACACGGGCAAGCGGTGTCGGTCGTGACGGTGATATTCGCTCGCCCAGGCTGGGTGGCCGGGTTATGATAGATCGCTTTTTCTGGCCGCTTCGTACCAGCCGACCTGACCATCGACCGACAGGCGTCCCCCCGCCGTTGCCCGGCTTGACCCGGCGACGACCAGGCGGCGGCGTACCGGCCAACGGGCATGTCGGTTCGTATAGCATCGAGCATGACGGCGATTTCGGGAGGTCCCTTTGAGCGACGCGACGACAGATCAGAAGCCGCCGGTGCGGGAAATTCCGGTATTCCGCCATATCCGTCGGTTCTTCGCCGACTACGTGCCGAGTGTCATTTTCGACGTCGGCGCGAATGTCGGTCAAAGCTGCCTGAGCTACGCCCAAGCGTTCCCGACCACCCGCATCCACGCCTTCGAACCGGTGCCGGGGACGTTCGACACGCTGAAAGCCAAGGTCGCCAACATCGAATCGATCACGCCCTAGAACATCGCCCTTAGCTCTTCCAACGGCACCGCCACCATGCGGCGCGCCAAGGCCAGTGTCGGCGACAGGATCGTCCAGGACGGTGCGGAACCAGACGGAGAGACCGTCGAGGTAAAAACGATGACCGGCACCGCGTTCTGTCAGGAACACGAGATCGACCGCATCTCTTTTCTGAAGATCGATACCGAGGGTCATGACCTAGACGTGCTGAAAGGCTTTCTGGGCATGCTGGACCGCGTTGCGTTCGTGCAGGTGGAAGCCGCGATGAACCGGTACAACAAATCCCATGTGCAGTTCAGCGTCTTTATGGACTTCATGGAAGCGCGGAACTTTCATCTGCTGCATCTCTATGAACAGCGCCTGGAGTTCAAGCTCGGCGGTCGTCCGATCTTGCGACGAGCGGACCCTGTGTTCATCAATGGCGCCCTGGTTGACCTGACTGGCTTGAAGTGACCGTCCTGTTGCAAGCGTCCGCACGTACCGGGATCCCGGGATCGTCGGATGTCCGGGCCAGGCGGTCACCCGGATCCGCACAGACCCGGGTTCGCCTCACGATCGTTTGCTGACAGGCAACCGCGTGCAAGACCTGCCTCCGTACGTCCAAACCCTGCTGCAATCGGCCCTGCACGCTTACGACGCGGATCAGTGGGAGCCGGCGCTGCAACTGCTGAAAATCGCGCTGACCAACGACGCCGGCAACCACGAAGCGCTCTATCTGCTGGGCCACCTGCAATTCACCCTGAAGCAATTCCCCGAAGCCGAGAAAGCGCTCCGCCAATCCCTGCTGATCGATCCCGCGCAGGCGCGGGCGCAGAACGACCTGGGCGCCACGCTGTTCGCCATGGGACGCGATGCGGAAGCGCTGACCCATATTCGCCAGGCCCTGATGCTGGACCCGAACCTGCCGGAAGCCGAGGAAAGCGACGGGATCTGGCTGCTGCGCTACGGCCGCTTTCGGGAGGCGTGGCGCAAATATGAGGCTCGATACCGGACCCATGTCAGCGGCCCCCACCAGCGTCAGTTCACGCAACCGCAATGGGCGGGAGAACCGATCGACGGGCGCACCATCCTGCTGCACGCGGAACAGGGGTTCGGCGACACGATTCAGTTCGTCCGTTATGTGCCGCTGGTCGCCGATCGTGGCGCCAAGGTCGTGCTGGAGGTGCAACAGGGTATCGGCACCCTGTTGACCGGGGTGAAAGGCCCGCACCATCTGCTGGAACGGGGCCGCCCCCTGCCCGATTTCGACGTGCATTGCCCGTTGCTGAGCCTGCCGATGGTGTTCGACACGGACCTGGACAGCATTCCGGCGCCGATCCCCTATCTGGCCGCGACCGAGCAGCGGATCTTCGAATGGCGGGCACGCCTGGGACGTCCCCTGGGGCCCCGACGCGCGATGCGGATCGGCATCGCCTGGTCGGGCAACCCGGCGCATCGGGACGATTACCGCCGCAGCATCCCCCTGGCGCAATTCGCACAATTGCTGACGGATCGGCCCGATTGCGAGTTCCATGTCCTGCAAGCGATCGTGCGCGACAGCGACAAGGAGGCTCTGCGCAATCTGCCTCATGTGCACGACCACAGTCTGGCCCTGGCCGATTTTACCCATACCGCGGCCCTGATATCGCTGATGGACGTCGTGATTTCGGTCGACACGTCGGTGGCGCATCTGGCCGGGGCCATGGGTTGGCCGGTGTGGCTGCTGGTGGCGAGCCAGGCCGACTGGCGCTGGTTGTTGGAACGCGACGACAGCCCTTGGTATCCAACGTTCTGGCTGTTCCGCCAGCGACACCGCGGCGATTGGGACGGTGTGCTGACGCGGGTAGCGCAAGAGCTGGATGATATGCTTACCTGACCGCATGGCGGGAACATTACCGGAACCATTCGACACCTGGTTTGCCGAACAGGGCTGGGCACCGCGCGCGCACCAGATGGCGATGCTGGACGCGGCGCGAGACGGCGAAAGCGTGCTGCTGATCGCACCCACCGGCGGTGGCAAGACCCTGGCCGGGTTCCTGCCGAGTCTGATTGAGCTGGCGTCGGCGCCTCGGGTGGGTCTGCATACCATATATGTCAGCCCGCTTAAGGCGCTGGCCACCGACATCGTCCGCAACCTGACCCGCCCGGTGGAGCAGATGGGTCTGGCCATCACCATCGAATCCCGCACCGGGGACACCCCGGCCAACCGGCGAGCGCGCCAGAAGGCGGCGCCGCCGAACCTGCTGCTGACCACGCCGGAAAGCCTGGCGGTGCTGATCTCGTCCCCCGATGCGGCGGCGTTTTTCGGGCAGTTGCGCTGCATCGTGATGGATGAGGTGCATGCTCTGGCCGGCACCAAGCGTGGCGACCAACTGGCTCTGTGCGTCGCGCGCCTGCGTTCCCTGTCGCCAGCTTCCCGCCGGGTCGGGTTGTCGGCGACGGTCGCGCATCCGGGGGCGATCCAGGCATTCGTCGGGGCGAGCCGGGTGATTGCAGTCCGCGACGGCGCCCCCCCTGCCCTGTCCATGACCCTGCCGGAGGGTCGCCTGTCCTGGTCCGGCCATATGGGGCTGGAAGCGGCGCCCCAGGTGATGGCCCATATCCGCCAGGCCGGGATGACGATCGTGTTCGTCAACACGCGCGCGCAGGCCGAACTGATGTTCCAGGCGTTGTGGAAGCTGAACGACCCGACCCTGCCGATCGCCCTTCACCACGGATCGCTGGAGGTCGCACAGCGTCGGAAGGTCGAGGCCGCGATGGCCGCGGGCGCGCTGCGGGCCGTGGTGGCAACGTCCTCCCTGGATCTGGGGATCGACTGGGGGGGCGTGGAGCAGGTGATCCAGGTCGGCGCGCCGAAGGGGATTTCCCGCCTGGTGCAACGGGTTGGTCGCGCCAACCACCGTATGGACGAAGCATCCCGCGCCATCCTGGTTCCCGCCAACCGCTTCGAAGTCCTCGAATGCGAAGCCGCCATGCTCGGCGTCCAGGCGGGGGAGTTGGACGGCGATCCGCCTCGGCCCGGGGGTCTGGACGTGCTGGCGCAACACCTGCTGGGCCTGGCCTGTTCGGCGCCGTTCCTGCCCGACGATGTTTTCGCGGAAGTCACCCAGGCAGCCCCGTACGCGGGCCTGACGCGGGGCGATTTCGACGATGTACTGCGCTTCGTGGAGGATGGCGGTTACGCCCTGACCGCCTACGACCAGTGGAAGAAGCTGTTCCGCGACAGTGAGGGACGCATACATGTGCGCGGCAACCGGATCGCGGCGCAGCATCGGATGAATATCGGCACCATCGTGGAAGCGCCCCTGCTGAAAGTGCGCCTGGTCGGCAAGCGGCGAACCGGGGCTGTGCTGGGCGAGATCGAGGAGTATTTCGTCAACCTGCTGCGTCCCGGCGACACGTTCATGTTTGCCGGCCGGCTGCTGCGCTTCCTGCGGCTGCACGAAATGGCGGTGGAATGCGCGGAAGGTGGCACCGGGGATCCGATGGTTCCGGCCTATGCCGGCGGTCGCCTGCCTCTGACCACCAACCTGGCCGACCGGGTGCGCGCCCTGTTGCAGGATCGGACGACCTGGGATCCTTTTCCCGAGCAGGTGCGGGAGTGGCTGCGTCTGCAACGGGCCGTTTCTCGCCTGCCCGGCCGCGGCGATCTGCTGGTGGAAACCTTCCCGCGTGGCGATCGCTGGTATCTGGTCGCCTATTGCTTCGAGGGCCGCAACGCGCACCAGACCCTGGGCATGCTGCTGACCCGCAGGATGGAACGTGCTGGGTTCGGGCCTTTGGGCTTCGTTGCGACGGACTATGTGCTGGGCATCTGGTCGGCCTACCAACCGATGGATGTCGCGTCCCTGTTCGATCAGGACATGCTGGGCGACGATCTGGAAGCCTGGATGGCCGATAGCTCCATGCTGAAACGGACTTTTCGAAATGTCGCGGTGATCGCCGGGCTGATCCAGAAGAACCTGCCGGGCGCGGAGAAGTCGCGGCGGCAGGTGACGGTGAACAGCGACCTGATCTATGACGTGCTGCGCCGCCATCAGCCGGACCATATTCTGCTGCGCGCCACCCGGGAGGACGCGGCCAGCGGGTTGATCGATCTGGGACGGGTTTCCGGCATGCTGACGCGGGTGAAGGGACGGATCGTGCATATGGTGTTGTCCCGGGTTTCGCCGCTCGCGGTGCCGGTGTTGCTGGAAATCGGGCGGGAGAGCGTGCGCAGCGATGCGAATGAGGACGCTTTGCTGGCCGAAGCCGAGGCGATCATTGCCGAGGCGGTTGGCGAGGCGGAGCCACCGGTGGTTCGTGTGAAACGGACTCGCGTACCCGTACAGCGCGATTTGTTCGCATGACCGCCGCCCCCATCCATCTCGCCGGCGAACGACTGATGCTCGACCCCGCCGGCGCGCTGTTCTGGCCGGCGACCGGGATGCTTGTGCTGTCCGATCTGCATCTGGAAAAAGGCACCGCCTTCGCTCGCAAGGGCATGCTGCTGCCACCTTGGGATACGCACGCGACCCTGGATCGCCTTGCCTCCCTGCTGCGCCGGTACAAACCAGCCAGTGTCGTGGCCCTCGGCGATTCGTTCCACGATGCGGCCGGCGCCGCCCGCCTGCCGCCTGGCGAACGGACCCGCCTGAACGCAATGACCCGCGCGCACCGCTTCATCTGGGTGCAAGGCAACCACGATCCAACGCCGCCGGACGGCGTCGGCGGCGACTGGGTCACCGAGTTCGCCACCGGCCCGATCAGCTTCCGCCACCAGGCGCTGCCGCGATCCGACAGCCCCGAAATCGTCGGCCACCACCACCCCAAGGCCGCCGTCCCCGCCCGAGGCACCACCGTCAGCCGCCCCTGCTTCGTGACCGCCCCGCACCGAATCATGATGCCGGCGTTCGGCGCCTACACCGGAGGATTGGACGTAAGCGACCCGGCCATCGCCTCCCTGTTTCCCCGCGGAGGCCGGGTCTTTCTGCTGGGTCGAGACAGGCTCTACAGCTTTGCCATGGCGGCATCCCGTCGTGGCGGCTCACCCCTGCATGAAAGCGTTCGACTCGGCTGAGGTCATGGACGCGTCCAGGTAGCCGAACGTGCCATGGTCCTTCACCTCGCGCGCCGCGGTGACCAGTCCGGTCATCGCCATCCGATACAACGACGTCGCCAGGCTAACCCGCTTCACCCCGGCCTCCGCCAGCGCCGCCACGGTGAACGACTTCCCGCGAATGCCGCCCATGAAATTGAACGGCCGCGACAAAGCCGCGCAGACCGCCCGCACCGAGGCCAGATCCGGCAACCCTGGCGCCATCAGCACCTCCGCCCCCGCGGCCTCGAACGCGACCAGTCGACGGATCGTGTCGTCCAGATCGAGGTTATTGCGCACGAAATTCTCGGTCCGCGCCGTCAGCACGAAGCCATGCGCCGAAGCCCGAGCCGCCTCCACCGCCGCGGCAATCCGATCCGTGGCATGCGAAAGATCGAACAGCGGACGGGAAGGATCGCCCGACGCATCCTCGATCGACCCGCCGGCCAGCCCGATCCCGGCGGCCAGGCGGATGGTCTCCGCAGCATCCTCCGGCCGGTCGCCAAAACCCTTTTCCAGATCGGCCGACACCGGCAGATCGGTGGCGCCCACGATGGCAAGCGCATGATCCAACGCTTCCTGGCGCGTGACCGCCCCGTCCCGGCGGCCCAGAACGCCGGCCGATGCACCGGACGACGTGGCGAGCGC
>CAMBXJ010000240.1 GCA_945871455.1 Asaia bogorensis | reverse complement strand
TATCATAATTCGCGCTCCTGGTGCATCACCGCAATGGCCCGCTCCGGTCACACCATCGTGTTCGGCCGCCACGCCACTTGTTGGCGGCGCCCCGCCCCTCATCTGCAGGTTTATGAAAAAGCATTCGCGCACCTCGCCCTTTGCCCTCTCCATCATGATGAGCCAACTCGCGGCGGCATCCTGGGAGACGATCATGCGTCGCACCATGATGATGGCGCAGGGGGCCTGCTCGCCCGCCGAATATAAGCGTATGTCGGCGGAGAAGGTGGAAGCGGCCAGGCGCGCCATGACGGCGCTATCGATGGGCAAAGGTCAGGCCGCGGTGCTGGCCCCCTATGTCAGCCGCACGCGCGCGAACGTGGCGCGCCTGCGCCGGGGAAAATAAGTGGCGCGGTTGCGTCGAAGTAAATAGGTGGGGCGGTTGCGCCGGGGCAAATAGGACGCCGGAAACCAAGCCCCATCAGAACCAGGCCCAGAGGTCCTCTTTCCGCTCCAGCTCCTTGCTCGGCCCGTCGAACACCAGCCGCCCGGATTTCAGCACCAAGGCCCGCGTGACGATCTTCAACGTCGCCGGCAGATTTTGTTCGACGATCACCACCGTCGTGCCGGTTTCCTTGTTGATCTTGGTCAGGCTGCTCATGACATCCCGAACAATAATCGGCGCCAGTCCCGTCGAAGGCTCATCCAGCAGCAAAATGCTGGGCTGAGTCATCAGCGCCATGCCGAGCGCAAGAATCTGCTGCTGGCCGCCGCTCAAGGACCCCGCCAACTGCCCGCCGCGTTCCCGCAGGATCGGGAACAGCTTGTAGATATCCTCGATTTTCGCGTCCGGGTGGTTCAGCCCGGAAATCGCCAGATTCTGGCGCACCGACAATTCCCGGAACACGTTGTGCCCCTGCGGCACGAACCCGATCCCGCGCCGCACATTCATGAACACCTGGCCCGGAACGATCGCCGTATCGCGATAGGACACGCTGCCGGTCATCTCCGACACGTCCCCCACCGCGCACCGCATCATCGTCGTCTTGCCGGCGCCGTTATGGCCGAAAATGGCGACCGATTCGCCTTCCGCGACCTCGAACCCGACATCCTTCAGGACCGGAACGCCACCGTAACCAGCCGAGACATTGGAATAGCGCAGCACTGGGTCAGACCCCGAAATAGAGTTCGGTGAGCGCCTTGCTGGCGATCAACTCTTCCACCGTGCCATCCTGCAGGATTTTCCCGTTCGCCATGAACACGGCGCGCGAGCACAGATCCCGGATGAACGACACGTTATGCTCCACCACACACACCGCTCGGCCTGATGCCGCTTCCTGGCGCACGACGGCCTGCATGGTTTCATAGGCGGCACCCTCGACGCCGGCCATCGGTTCGTCCAGCAGCAGCAGCGGACCGTCATTCATCAGGGTGCGCGCGAGGCCGATCAGCTTCTGCTGGCCGAAGGGCAGGTCGGTCACCATGCTGTCCGCGGTGTCGGCCAGACCCATCCGATCCAGGATGCCCAACGCCCGTTCCCGTGCCAGACGTTCGGCGGACCGCACGCCGCCCAGGCCGAAGGAGATCCGCAAGATCGACTCACCGGGATATTCCCGCGGCGCGATCAGCAGGTTCTCGATCACCGTCATGGTGCGAAACAGCAGCATGTTCTGCCACGTCCGGGCGATGCCCATCCGCGCGCGCTTGTATAATGGGCTGGAATCCACCGCCTGCCCGTTCAGAAAGATCGATCCCGAATCTGGTCGCAGCACGCCGGAAATCAGGTTGAACAGCGACGTCTTGCCGGCGCCGTTCGGGCCGATCAGACCCAGGATCTCGCCTCGGTCGATCGAGATGTTGACGTTGTCGGATACGACGATGCCGCCGAACCGCTTGTTCAGATCGACGGTGCGCAGAACCTGGGTCATGCCGCCTCGCTCCCGCGGGTACGGGGCTTATTGTCGGAATCGCCCATGATCCCGGTAGGGCGCAGGAACAGGAACAGCAGGACGAGAACGGTGAAGATGATACCCTGCAAGGGCGCCATGATGTTCTGCGGCAGATCCAGGAAGGTGATCGCCTGAGGAATCGCCAGCAGCAGAACCGCACCCACCACCGGACCATAGGCGGTCGCCATGCCGCCCAGCACCACCATCGTCAGGATCTGGGCGGATTGCAGAACCTCGAACTGTTCGGGGCTGACATACTGGAAGTAATACGCATAGATGCCGCCCGCCATGCCGGCAACGCCGCAACCGACCGCGAAGATCACGATCTTCATCGACATCGCGTTGCGGCCCAGCGCGGTAAACGCCAGTTCCTCGTCACGCATGGCGGTGATGGCGCGTCCATAGGGGCCGCGGACAATGGCGCGGATCGCCAGCACCGACACGACCGCCAGACCGATGGTGATTGCCAGAAACGCCGGGGTGCGCGCGGGGCCCACGATGGTGCTGGGGATGTTGCTCAGGCCCCCGGGGCCACCGGTGATCTCCAGATTCCGGATCAATTGCAGCAGGCCCAACTGGAAGCCCAGGCTGGCGATCAGCAGATAGTCGCCCGAAACGCGCAACGACGATGCCGCCAGCAGAACCGACGCGACCATGGCCGCGACGGCGCCGAGGATGACACAGACGATCGGCGGCAGTCCGACATGGATCGCCAGCAATCCGGTCACATACGCACCGATGGCGAAGAAGATCGGATGCGCGACGGTGGCCAATCCGCCATAGCCGATCACCAGATTGTAGCTGGCCGCCAGGATCACATAGATCGCGATCAGGATCGTGACGGTGGCAAGATATTCCATCCGCGTTTTCCTAAAGGGACGCGCAAGGACAAGCGAAGCGCGTTGCATTCCGCACGGCCCCATCCGCGTCATGGCGGGTGTAGACCCGCCATCCACGACTTGCGGTGTCGCGCGCGACGAAGTCGTGGATGGTGGGCCTGCGCCCACCATGACGGGGTTGGCCGAGCTTCCGCCAATTGGCGCGATTACTGTTGCGCATCACCTACCGGCCGGCCAGAGCGAAGCGGAATTTCGGCAGGCGAACGCCGCGCGGGAACACCACGATGGCGATGAACAGAAACCCGTACAGCAGCAGGTTCTGCCACCGGGACGCCAGCACCAGGATGCTGAAACTCTGGATCAGCGCCAGGAAGATCGACGCCGCCGCCGCCGCGAACACCCGCCCGATGCCGCCCAGCAACGTGCCCAGCACCGCGCCCAGGATCAGTTCCAGCGGCGAGTTCGGCACCACGCCGCCATGCGATCCCACCAGATACATCGACGCAACGATGAACAGCGACGCGATCACCGCCGTCACCCGATACGACCGGCGCGCGCTGATCCCATACAGTTCGGCCAGCTTCGCATTGTCCGACACCGCCGTCAGGAACTGGCCTTCCTTGGTAAAGGCCATGAACAGCCACAGCAGACCCGTGCCGGCGATCATCAGGCCGACACCCAGAATGTCCCAGTTGCTGACAGCCACCCCACCAATGATCTGAACCGGCGAGAGGATGCTCTTGAACAAGGTCTGCGGCTCGGTGCCGAAGATCAGCGTGATCACATACATGATGAACTGAGACAGGATCAGGGTGAAGATGAAGAACATCAGGTTGCCCGACTGTCGTTCACGCAACACCTGCAGGCCGTAAACCTCGGTCGCGAGCGACGCCACGACCGTGGTGCCGACAGCCAGCAGGACCGCGACGAAGATCGGCAGGCCCAGCGCGTTCAGCGCGAAGTACATCGTGTAGAACGCAATCGCCATGAAGCCGGCCTGGGCGAAATTCCACAGGCCGGTCACTTTCAGGGTCAGCGCGAAACCCACCGTGATCAGGACGTGCGGCGCGGCGGTTGCCAGGCCCGTCCAGAATATCTGGGCCAGGATAACGGGATCGTACACGCGGTATGACTCAGGTCAGGGTGGTGAGCGGAACGAATTTGCCCTTTTCCACCGTCAGCAGATAGACGGGCTTGTCGACGCGATGTCCGTCGATCACCAGCTTGCCGGTCATCGGCAGGTCGAATTCCTTCACCTTCGTCAACGCCTCGACCATGGTATCGCCCGTCGCCGGCTTGCCTGCCTTGTCCAAATACTCGTACATCGCCTTGGCCAGCAGCACCATGTCATACTGATACTGGATATACGGAAGACCATTTGGCGCTCGGCCGATTTCCTTCTTCCAACGCTCGATGAACGGCGCGACCTTCGGGTTTTCGTCCACACCAGGTGCCAGCGAGGTCACGATCAGACCCTCGGCGGCGGCACCAAGCTGTTCGATGATCTTGGGATTATAGGCAACCGAGTAGGTGCTGATCCGCTGCGTCATGCCCAACTGCCGCATCTGCGCAATGACCTGCGGCACGTCGGTCAGCAGGCCGTGCACATGCACCATGTCGGGGTTCGCCGCACGGGTCTTCAGCAGCATGCCGGTGAATTCGGTGGCTTTCGGATCATACGCCTCGAACGCGACGACCTGACCGCCGGCGGCGGTGAAATTGTCCCGGTAGATCTTCGCGGCGTCGATACCGGTGTCATTATTGATGTAAAGCACCGCGGCGCGCTTCTTCGCCAGGGTGGTCGCCGCGTAGCGGGCCAGCTTGGAGATATCGACATCGGCCAGCGGGAACGCCGTGTAGACGTAATCGCCCAGATGCGCGATTTCCGGCGCGTTGGCGCCCGTGTTGATGGCCAGGATCTTCTCGCGGTTGGCGACAGGCGCGACCGCCTTCACCACCGCGGACCAGGCGATGAAGAACATCGGCAGTTTTTCCACGCCGATGAAGCGATTGACCGCGTTGATGCCAAGCTGCGGATCGGCCTGGGTGTCCAGCGCCAGAATCTCGACCGGCCGGCCGGCGATGCCGCCCGCGTCGTTCACATCCTTCGCCGCCATGCGCATGCCGACGATGAAGTCGGCGCCATAGCCGGCCTGGGATCCGGTCAGCGGCATCGCCGTGCCCAGCTTGATCGGATCTTTTGCCTGCGCCCGCACGATGCTGGGCATGGCGAGCGTGGTGAGTGCCGCGCCTGCCACCAGATGGCGGCGGGACAGAATCAAACTGCGTGTCATTGCGCTCCCTTTCCGAACCCTGCGTCGCGCCGCTGCGTGGGCGCTTCGAACGCGGCCTTATCTCATCATCCGATGCGGGGCGCTACTGCTCGGCAGACGAAAATATCGCCAATTCGCCCACCGTAACCGGACGCGTCGGGAAGCGGGTCCGCATCGGTTCGATTTCCTCGACCGGCACGTCACGGGCTTCGGCCATGACCTCGGCCGCGGTAATGCCGCACATGCGGCCCTGGCAGGGACCCATGCCGCAGCGGGTAAAGGCTTTCAGTTGGTTCAGGCCGAGACAGCCATTGCCGGCGGCGGACCGGATGTCGCCGGCGGTCACCTCCTCGCAGCGGCACACCAGGGTGGCATCGTCCAGATCGGGGCGCAGAGGCACATATAGCTTGTCCAGGAATGGCCGGATCGCCAGATGCCGACGCTGCGCGGCACGCAGCGGTGCGGCGGCGGCATCGCGGGCGGCGGTGGGGATGCGCCCCAAAGCGTGAGCCACACCCAGGGCGGCGAGCCGGCTGGAAACGGCAGCGGTCAATCCACCGGCGATGCCCGCCCCATCGCCCGCGACCAGCATGTTCGCCACGCTGGTCTGTCCCCAGGCATCGACCACCGGGCGCCAGTATCGCTGGGTTGGCATATATTCGTGCCGACAGCCCAAGGCGCTGGTGATCTGCACCGACGGCGTGACCCCGTCATGCAGCAACAGCAGATCGGCGGTTTCCGTTCGGCGCGTGCCGGCCGCGGTGAAGGAAATCCGTTCCAGCCGGTCATTGCCCTCGGCGCTGATGGCGCTGGCGCGGAACCAGGGCACGCCGGCACTGGCGATTTCGCGTTGCCAGCCCAGGCCCTTGCGGATGTCGGCAATGGCGCGGAGCGGCAGGCGTGGCAGGGCGCGCAGGCGGGCAGCGCGGTCGGACAGGTCCAGGATACCGGCGAACCGGCCGCCAGCGCGCAGGGCCTGCACCGCGTAGAGCAGCAGCAGCGGCCCCTGTCCGGCGATCCAGGTGGCGCCATCCGGCACCAGGCCCGCCGTCTTGAGCGCGATCTGCGCGGCACCGACCGTCATCACGCCCGGCAGAGTCCAACCCGGGATCGGCATTGGCCGCTCGGTGGTGCCGGTCGCGATCAGAACCCGCGCGCCGGTGGCCGATCGGGCGGTGCCGTCCTGGGTCCAATACACGGTGCCATCGGGTTCGATCGCCCAGACCACCGCCTGAAACCGGGTCTCGGCCGGACAGGCGCGGAAGGCACGGATGGTATCGAGCGCGGCTTTGTCGTCGATGTCCAGGGCGGCGTCCGCGGCACCGCGACGTTCCAGCGCCTGCCACAGGCGGCCACCGGGGGCGGGATTGTCGTCCAGGATCAGGGTGGACAGGCCGCGCGCGGTTGCCTCAATGGCGGCGGAGATGCCAGCCGGCCCGGCGCCGATGATGATCAGATCGTATGCGGTCATGACTGCGCCCCCGGATGCACGGAACCAAGCGGGGCGTTGGAAGTCAAACGGGGAGGGTTAGCGTCGTGTTCTTGTGTCGGAGTGATGGAGAAAATTCTCCCCTCCCCTTGCGGGAGGGGGTTGGGGGGCTACCGGATTCTCACATTTCACTCTCGCTGCAAGTTCACAGCGATAGAGAACCCGATGACCATGGTTTCGAGTTGCGCCCACCCCGCTCTCATGGTCTTGGGTCCGGGCGGTCTATAGTAGCAGTTCCACCCGCCCAAACGTGCAA
>CAMBXJ010000239.1 GCA_945871455.1 Asaia bogorensis | reverse complement strand
TCCGGTTCGCGCAATCCGGCCCGGGCCAGCTTGATGGCGGCGGACAGCGCCTCGATCGCCTTGTCCTGGCCGAACACCATCGACCTCAGGTCGCGTTCCAGGTTGCGCAAGGTCTCCTTGTCGTCGGCCGAGACCGACTTGGGAGGAATGCGGGCAATCTTGGCAACCATCTCCTCCACGTCCCGCAGGGTAACGGTCTTCCGCCGCTTGTGCTCCGGCAGCAGCATGCGGGACGCACCGACTTCGTCGATCACGTCGATCGCCTTGTCCGGCAGCTTGCGGTCGTTGATGTATTTCGCGGACAGTTCCACCGCGGCACGGATGGCCTCTTCCGAGTAGCGGACCTTGTGGTGCTTCTCGTAGTTGACCTTCAGGCCGCGCAGGATTTTCACCGTGTCCTCGATCGACGGCTCGTTCACGTCGATCTTCTGGAAGCGGCGGACCAGGGCGCGGTCCTTCTCAAAATAATTCCGGAATTCCTTGTAGGTGGTGCTGCCGATGCAGCGCAGGTTGCCGGACGCCAGGGCGGGCTTCAGCAGGTTGGACGCGTCCATCGCGCCACCGCTGGTCGCGCCGGCGCCGATCACGGTGTGGATTTCGTCGATGAACAGGATCGCGCCCGGTTGGCTTTCCAGTTCGTTCACGACCGCCTTCAGCCGTTCCTCGAAGTCGCCACGATAACGCGTGCCCGCCAGCAGAGACCCCATGTCCAGCGCGAAAATCGTCGACTTGGCGAGGACTTCCGGCACGTCGCCCTCAACGATGCGCTTGGCCAGACCTTCCGCGATGGCGGTCTTGCCGACACCCGGATCGCCGACATAGAGCGGATTGTTCTTCGTGCGGCGACACAGGATCTGGATCGTGCGCTCGATTTCCAGATCGCGGCCGATCAGGGGATCGATCTTCCCCGCCATCGCCTTCTTGTTCAGGTTCACGCAGTAGTTGGACAGCGCGTCCTGGGCGCGCCGGTTGGGCTTTTCCTCCCGCTCCGGCTCCTGGTTGCCTTCCGGAGGCGGAGTGCTGCTGCCGGACACCGGGCGTTGCGCGGACCGGCCAGGGGCCTTGGCGATGCCGTGGCTGATGAAATTGACCGCATCCAGCCGGGTCATGTCCTGCAATTGCAGGAAATAGACGGCGTGGCTTTCCCGTTCGCTGAACAGGGCGACCAGGACATTGGCCCCGCTCACCTCATCGCGGCCAGAGGACTGCACGTGGATCGCCGCCCGCTGCACGACGCGTTGGAACCCCGCGGTTGGCTTGGGGTCGCCCGGACGGTCGGTCGCCAGACCGGCCAGGTCCTTATCCAGGAACTCCGACAGGTCGGCGCGCAGCTTGTCCAGATCGACGCCACAGGCGCGCAGGACGGTGGCCGCGTCGGTGTCTTCCGCCAGGCCGAGCAGGAGGTGCTCCAACGTGGCGTATTCGTGGCGACGCTCACTGGCAAGCGAAAGGGCGCGATGCAGCGTCTGTTCGAGGTTACGTGAAAGCATGTCGTCGCTGCTCCTACGCTCTGATATCCGGAGAGTGTCTCCGGTCTCGGCCGAAAGCGAGGCTTTCGCCGGCGGGTGATGCGGCTGACCTGGAGGGATTCGCCGATGGACCGGCCAATGGACTTACCCCGAGACTCCGATGGGTCAAACCGCCTATTCCTTTTCGATCGTGCATTGCAGAGGGTGCTGGTTCTGGCGCGCGAGGTCCATGACCTGTGTCACTTTGGTTTCCGCGACCTCATAAGTGTAGACGCCGCAGACACCCACGCCACGGCGATGCACGTGCAGCATGATGCGGGTCGCCTCATCCCGGGTCTTCTGGAAGAAGCGTTCCAGCACATGGACGACAAACTCCATGGGCGTGTAATCGTCATTTAGCATCAAGACCTTGTACATGGCCGGCTTACGGGTCTTCGGACGCGCCTTGACCACCACACCGGTGTTCGGCCCTTCCGTGTTACCGCCGCCACGCTTGTCGTTATCGCTCATCGTTCGTCCGCATCCATTCGCCCCGAAAGGCACTTACCCGAGTGGTTCTTACCCGAGCGGCTGTCGCCCATCGGGCGTAGACCGGCGGGGAACGTGCCCCGGCCGTAGTGGTTTCCGCGCTTCGCCCGTCGGCAGACCCGTTCCGACGGTTCTTCCTTGGGGGACCGCCACCGACCGATGGTCACCACCCCGGGGAAAGAGCATATCGGTACCCCACGCCATGTTGAAAGGGCCAAGCTTCATATACCGAGACGATTGCGCCTCTGCGACCCGACCGCAAGGGGTGTCGCCCTGAATAGGGTCGCGCATCATGCGGGCAGGCCGCTCGACCGGCCTTTCAATTCCGAAGCTCAGTCTACAGACCACGATCTTTCGCCCCTGTTACCATGTGGGATGCCACGCCGAGACCGCATCCGTGTGATGGCCCGGTTTTCCATTTTGGCGCTCGCCGATCGGTCCCGGGTTCCGCGGATACCCGGCTGGCGTTTCGACTCCGACCGGTGTTACGGTCGAAGGCCAACACCGGCGTTTCGATTTGGTGTTTCGATCCACGCGGCAGGATGGCCCCGCCCGCCGCGAATAAATCATCGGGGTCATAAGATTGGGGGAGATGCGGGCGATGAAGATGCGAATGATGGCCGGCTGTCTGATTGCGACCATGGCCTTCTGCAAGCCACTGCACGCCCAGGACAATTACCCGACAAAACCGATCCGCATGATCGTCGCGTTTGCCGTCGGCGGGACCACCGACATCGTCGCGCGCCTGTTGTCCGCCAAGATGACGGAATCGCTCGGACAGCAGGTCGTCGTCGAAAACCGCCCCGGCGCCGGCGGCAACATCGGCACCGACATCGCCTCTAAAGCCTCCCCCGACGGCTACACCATTCTGCTGGGCTCCATCTCCGCCTTCTCCATCAATCCCGGACTTTACAAGACCATGCCGTTCGACCCGATCAGGGATTTCGCCCCGATCGGGCAGGCCGGGAACACGAACTACGCCTTCGTGGTGCACAAATCGGTGCCGGCGACAGACGTCAAGAGCCTGGTCGGCATGGTCAAGGCAGCCCCCGGCAAATTCACCTACGGAACGCCCGGCATCGGCTCCATGCCGCATCTCTGCACCGAGGAGTTCAAGACCAAGGCCGGCGGGCTGGATATCGTCCACGTGCCCTATCGCGGGGCCGGTCCGATGATGAACGATCTGGTCGCCGGCCAGATCACGATGGCCATCGACGCGGTGCCAACCTCGATCCCGCAAATCCAGGCCGGTGCGATTCGCCTGGTCGGCAACGGATCCCTGACCCGGGCGCGCGCGCTGCCGGACACCCCGACCTTGGACGAGCAAGGCATCAAAGGCTTCGACTGCTATGTCTGGCTGGGGCTGTTCGCGCCGGCCAAGACCCCGCCCAGAATCGTGACCCGCCTGAACGAGGCCCTGAATGGCGCGTTGAACGACAAGACCATCGCAACGAGACTGGCCGACCTGAACGTCGAGATGACACCGCACAACACGCCGGAGACCTTCGCTGCGTATGTGAAGGCGGAATTGGACAAATGGACCCCGATCGTGAAGGCGTCCGGGGCACAGTTGGAGTAGTGCCCTTGCACAATGGTTTGAACGAACGGGCATTGAGGAGGGGCATGTTCGATCAGTCCCCTTGGCGAGCATGCTGGCGAGAATTGCCGCCCCTACGCGACCTCGCTCCACGCTGGTGCGCCCCCGGTTGCTGTTTCGTTCACACAGGTGGCGGTGCGGCCGATCCTGGTTGACGCACGCCGGCCGGCGGACCATATACCGGTGACCCGCTGAGGTGAGAACGGCTGCCTCACACGCCTGAGCAGTGCCTGCTTCCTAACGGATAAAGGCGCGTTCACAGGTTACTAACCGGCTTCAGCTTTCGCGCGGAGCAATTGGCCGGCCAAGAGATCCAGGATTGCATCTGGCTCGGGTGATGGAAGGCTCGGTTCATGCCGGGCCTTTCGTTTATCTGGGAGGCGTGGCGCGTACTGTGCCCTTTTGGCGCCTGACCTCCAGCTTGGTCGCTTCCAGCAGGTATGACGTCCGTACCGCGTAGCAGCCGTCCCGCTCACATTCCAGGCTGATCGCCACAAGGACGACGCGGCCATCGGTTCTGGCGATTCGGCGGATGATCTCAAAATTCCTCATATGTTTTGGCGCTTGCCCGATGAAACTCGGAGCCTGGATCGCAATACTCAACGCAGCGATGCAAACCTCATAATCCTCGGGATGATCCTTGGCGATGTGGCGGTGCGCTTGCGCGCTCAGCCGCACCGGGGCCGGCAACAATTCGGTTCCCAGCGCGGAATTGACGAGATCGACCGGCAGCAAGCCAAGGTCGATCGGATCATATAAGGCATCGGACTTCGAGACGGTCGCCTCCAGTTTAGGACAAGACCTCGACGCAATTCAGCTCTTGCCTGGCACTCAAAATCCCGTTGGGCCGTAGCCTCACGACGCCGTACCGTTCGATCCCGCCGTTACCCGGCGACGATTCGCCCCTCACGCAACGTGACGGTCCGATCCATGCGGGCCGCCAGCGCGGGGTTATGCGTGGCGATCAGCGCCGCCACCCCTTGCCCCCGCACCGTTGCCAGCAGCTCGGAAAACACCGTCTCCGCCGTCGCGACGTCCAGATTGCCGGTTGGTTCGTCGGCGAGCAGCACCGTCGGCCCATTGGCGAGCGCCCGTGCGATGGCCACCCGTTGCTTCTCCCCGCCCGACAATTTCCCCGGCAGATGCGCCCGGCGTTCGGCCAGGCCCAACGATGCCAGCAGGGACAGGGCTCGGGATTCCGCATCCCGGCGCGGCCGCCCCGCGATCATTTGTGGCAACACGATGTTTTCCAGGGCGGTGAATTCGGCCAACAGATGGTGGGATTGGTAGACGAAGCCGATGGTGTCGCGCCGGACCGCGGTGCGCCCGCTGTCCGGCAGTGCCCCCGCATCCATCCCAGCGACCATGACGGAGCCCGCGTCCGGCCGGTCCAGCAGCCCCGCGATATGCAGCAGAGTGGATTTGCCGGCGCCGGACGGCGCGACCAGGGCGACGATTTCCCCGGCGCGCAAGGTCAGGTCCGCCCCGCGCAGGATGGGCAGGTCGCCGGCCTCGCTGCGATAGATGCGCTGGACGGCGACCAGGACCAAGGGATCACTCATGGCGCAGGGCCTCGACCGGATCGGTGCGAGCCGCTCGCCAGCTTGGATACAAAGTCGCCAGCAGGGACAGGGCCAGGCCCAGCAGGACCACGCGCGTCACGTCGCCCCAGTCGACCTTGTCCGGCAGGGTGCTCAACAGGAACACCGAGGAGTCGAATACACGTCCGCCGGTCATGTCCTCGATAAGATGCTGTACGGCGACGATGTTGCGGCAGAACACGACGCCGATGGCGGTTCCGATCAGGGTGCCACTGACACCGACGAAAGCGCCGCACATCAGGAATATCCGCAGGATCGCGCCGCTGCTGGCGCCGATGGTCCGCAAAACGGCGATGTCGCCGCGCTTATCCTTCACCAGCATGATCAGCGAGGAGATGACGTTGAACGCCGCCACCAGCACGATCATCCCCAGGACGATGAACATCGTGTTCTTCTGCACCTGGAGGACGCCGAGCAGCGTGTCGTTGGCATTTCGCCAGTCACGCGCCAGCACCTGGCGCCCGCGCAGAATGTCACCCAATGGCTCGGCGATGGTGCCGACCTCCTTCGGGTCGGTCATGCGGATTTCGATGCCGGTGATCCCATCCGGTTTCTGGAAGAACACCTGCGCCGCTTCCAGGGGCAGGAACACGATCGAGCTGTTGTAGTCGTTCAGGCCCGCATCGAAGATCGCCACCACCTTGTAGGCGCGGACCCGCGGGATCGTGCCGAACGCGGTCGCGGCCCCTTGCGGGGACAGGATCGTCACCTGGTCGCCAATACGCAGCCGATAGGAACGCGCCAGGGAAACCCCCACCACCAGCGCGTCATCGCCCTTGAACGCATCCAGGCTGCCTTGGACGATATGCCCGCCAATTTGCGGCATCGCGCGCAGATCCTGCGCCCGCACCCCACGCACCAGACCGCCGCGCGCACCACCACCCTCGGTGCTGAGCATCGCCTGCCCGTCCAGGATCGGAATCGCCGAGACGACCTTCGGCAGCGCGCCGATCCGGTCGACCAGAGGCTGGAAATCGTCGATCTTCTGCCCGGCATAGGCCTCGATCGTCACGTGACCGTTGGCGCCGAGAATGCGGGTCACGAGTTCGGTCTGGAACCCGCTCATGACGGAGGTCACCACGATCAGAGTGGCGACGCCCAGCGCGATGCCGACCAGGGAGAAGATGGCGATGATGGAGACGAAGCGCTCGCCTTTGCGGGCGCGCAGGTAGCGGCCGGCGACCATGCGCTCGAATGGTCCGAACATGCGAGCGGTGCTTAGCCGATGCGCGCGATGGCGTCATCCGGGGACAGTTCCACCCGCTCCCCGGTGGCGCGGCGTTTCATCTCCACCTTGCCGGCGGCGGCACCGCGGGGGCCGACGATGATCTGCCACGGGTGGCCCATCAGGTCGGCGTCGTTGAATTTCACCCCGGCGCGGTCGGCGCGGTCGTCATACAGCGCGTCGCCCCCGAACCGGGCGTAGAGCGATTCGCACAGGGCATCGCAGGCAGGATCGCCGTTCTTCAGGTTCAGGATCGCCGCCTTGAACGGCGCGATGCTGTCCGGCCAGATGATGCCGGCATCGTCGTGGCTGGCCTCGATCACCGCGCCCACCAGGCGGGAAACGCCGATCCCGTAGCTGCCCATTTC
>CAMBXJ010000238.1 GCA_945871455.1 Asaia bogorensis | reverse complement strand
GTCACCGCCAGTTCGACCACCCGGAGCGACGACAGGCGAGCCTGCGCGATCAGGCCTTCGACCAGGCGGCGGGCCAGCCCGAACCGCCGGTGTTCGGCCACCACATAGACCCCGACAATGATCCCTTTATGGCGCTGCTTTTGCCGTACTGGCACCAGCAGCCCCGCGATCCCGACCAGTTCATCCCCCGCGAACGCACCCAGCGTGCAACCCGGCGGTTGTGAAATCATCCGCAGGAATTCCGCGTCGTCGAGCTGGGCCTCTTCCTCGTAGGAGCTTCCGAAGACCTCCGGATGGCGCAGCAGCGCGTCCAGGCGGACAGCGCGATACGGCGGCAAATCGGCTGCCCCCAAACGCCGAACACGATAGGCCGAGGATGGGGTCAGCGCAGCCAATCCGCGATGCGTTGGGCGAGACGGCGCGCGACTTCCTGCTTGGGAACCCGCGGCCAATCCTCCACCCCGGATGCGGTGATGATATGCACCGCGTTCTCCTCCCCGCCCATGATACCGGTGGACGGAGACACATCGTTCGCCACGATCCAGTCGGCGTTCTTGCGAACCAGCTTGGACTGGGCGTTGGCCATCAGGTCGTCGGTTTCCGCCGCGAACCCGACGACCAGGTTCGGCCGCATGGGACCCGTCGCCGCGATCGTCGCCAAAATATCGGGATTGGGCACCAGTTCCAGGTTCGGCGCGGCGACACCGGGCTGCTTCTTGATCTTGCCCTCGGCCGCGTTGGCCACCCGCCAATCGGCGACCGCGGCGGCAAACACCGCGATGTCGACGGGCAGCGCCGCCTGACAGGCAAGCAGCATCTCGGCGGCGGTTTCGACCCTTACCACATCGGCACCCTTGGGGTCGGGCACCGACACCGGACCGCTGACCAGGGTGACGCGCGCGCCCAGGGCCGCGAGTTCCGCGGCAATCGCATGGCCCTGCCGGCCCGACGACCGGTTGGCGATATAACGCACCGGGTCGATCGGCTCATGCGTCGGTCCGCTGGTCACCAGCGCGTGGCGCCCCGCCAGCGGGAGGGCGGGCGGGTGTGACGTCGCGTGCGCGTCCGATATCGGCGCCAGAATTGCCTCGATGGCGGTTACGATCTCGGCCGCTTCCGACATGCGACCCGGGCCAAATTCGTTGCACGCCATGGCCCCGTCATCCGGGCCGACGACGTGGACACCGCGCGACTGCAGCAGCCGCATATTGGCCTGCGTCGCCGCATGCAGCCACATCCGCACATTCATCGCCGGGGCCACCAGCACCGGCTTGTCGGTGGCCAGCAACACGGTGGACGCCAGATCGTCCGCCATCCCCGCCGTCATGCGTGCCAGCAGATCGGCGGAGGCCGGGACCACCACCAGCAGATCCGCCGAACGCGACAACTGGATGTGCCCCATCTCCGATTCATCGGTCAGAGAAAACAGGTCCGTGTAGACCTTCGACTCGCTCAATGCCTGCAACGACAGGGGGGTGACGAACTCGGCCCCGTTCCGGGTCAGCACACAGGTGACGGCGCACCCCTGCCGGCGCAGCAGACGGATCAACTCCAGCGCCTTGAACGCGGCGATCCCGCCCGAGACGATCAGCAGGATCCGTTTGCCCGCCAGCTTGCTCATGGCCGCTTCCTATCGGATTTCGCTATGGGACCTGGGACTGTCCGGGCCATCACAACCGCCAGCCGGCATGGATCGCGGCGATCCCGCCGGAGAGGTTGCGGACCGTGACGCGCGACAGACCGGCATGGCGCATCATGGCCGCCAAGCGATCCTGGTCGGGGAAGGTGCGGATGCTCTCCGCCAGATAGCGGTAGCTGTCTTCGTCCCTGGCGACCAGCTTTCCCATCAGCGGCAATATCTTGAAGGACCAGGCGTCGTAAAAAGATGTCAGCGCGGCCACCTGCACGCGGGAGAATTCCAGACACAGGAACCGCCCGCCCGGCTTCAGCACACGGCGCGCCTCGGCCAGCACCGCGTCCTTGTCGGTGCAGTTGCGCAGTCCGAACGCGATCGACACCCGGTCCATGCAGCGGTCCGGCAGTGGGATCCGTTCGGCGTCGACCACGGCGCAGGAGACATCCGCCGTCCACCCGGTCTCGATCGCGCGGTCCCGGCCGACCCGCAGCATCGCGGTGTTGATGTCGGTCAGCAAAACCGGCCCGCCGCCGGCATTCAGCCACCCGAAGGTGATATCGCCGGTGCCACCCGCCAGGTCGAGCAGACGGAACCCCGGCCGCGGTCCAAGGTCGCTGACAAAAATCCGCTTCCAAATCCGGTGCACGCCAAGCGACATCAGATCGTTCATCACGTCGTATCTGGGCGCCACACTGTCGAAGACCGCGCGGACCAGACCGGATTTCTCCGCGCGATCGACTCTGCGGAAGCCGAAATCGACGGTGTTGCCGATCGGGGCGGCGATCGGGCCATCGGACGGACTTGGGAGGGGATTGTCGGTCATTGCCGCCCTCTATAGCCTGATCGCCACCCATGCCGGAACTCCCCGAAGTCGAGACGGTGATGCGCGGCCTCCAGACTCGCCTGGAAGGCCGGGTGATCACATTCGCCGCCGTGATGCGGCCCGATTTGCGCTGGCCGTTCCCGCCTAATCTGCAACAACGGCTGACCGGCGCGCGGATCGCCGGGTTTCGTCGGCGTGGCAAATACATCCTGATGCGCCTGGATGGGGGGGACTCCATACTTTGGCATCTCGGCATGTCCGGCCGCATGGTGCTGACTCCGACCCGACCCAACACCCAGACCGCGCATGAGCATCTGGTGCTGGAAACCGACGAAGGCTGGCGGGTGGGCTTCGTCGATCCCAGACGCTTCGGCTCGGTCGATCTGATGCCGACAGCGCAAGAGGACGCGCACCGCCTGCTGGCCAACCTGGGCCCCGAACCTCTGGACGCGGCATTCGACGCGGCGATGCTGTCCCAGGCGCTCGCGGGAAAGAAAACGCCGGTCAAATCCGCGCTGCTGGACCAGTCCATCCTCGCCGGCCTCGGTAACATCTATGTGTGTGAGGCGCTTTTCCGCGCCCGCATATCTCCCCTGCGCCTGGCCCATACCATAACCGGCGCGCGGGCAAAACGGCTGATCCCCGCCATCAAGGCCACGTTGACCGAGGCCATTGCCGCCGGCGGCTCCTCGCTGCGCGACTATGTCCAGCCAGACGGCGAACTCGGCTATTTCCAACACGCCTGGAAGGTCTATGGCCGCGAAGGGGAAGCCTGCGAGCAATGCCCGGGCAAGCCGCTCTGCGAGGGTGTGACGCGGGTTACCCAGTCGGGGCGCAGCACCTTCTATTGTCCTCGGGTTCAGCGATAACGGCCGCCGGCCGGAACGCCGCAACCGGTTTCCCGTCCGCCCGAAAACCCTTTAGAAGCGCCGGCAATCGTTGGGAGCACGCAGCCATGACCACCTATGAAAGCATCCTCGTCGAAACCCAGGGCCGGGTCGGGTTGATCCGCCTTAACCGCCCGCAGGCCCTGAACGCGCTGTGCGACTCGCTGGTGCGCGAAATGGGCGAGCAGCTTCTGGCCTTCGATGCCGACAAGGGAATCGGCGCCATCGTCATCACCGGCAACGACCGCGCCTTCGCCGCCGGCGCTGACATCAAGGAAATGCGGGATCGCACCAATCCATCCGCGATGGTCGAGGATTTCATCGGCGCCGGTTGGGAAACCGTGCTGCGCGTCAAGAAGCCGGTCATCGCCGCCGTCGCCGGATTTGCGCTGGGTGGCGGCTGTGAACTGGCGATGATGTGCGACATGATCATCGCCGCCGATACCGCCAAATTCGGCCAGCCGGAGATCAATCTCGGCGTCATCCCCGGCGCCGGCGGAAGCCAGCGTCTGACCCGCGCGGTGGGCAAGTCCAAGGCCATGGACATGATCCTGACCGCCCGCATGATGGACGCGGCCGAGGCGGAACGGGCCAATCTGGTATCGCGCGTCTTCCCCGCCGACCAGATGCTGGCCGAGGCGATGAAGATCGCCGATCGCATCGCCAACCTGTCCCCGGTGGCCGTGCAGTTCGCCAAACAGGCGGTGAACCGCGCCTATGAGACAACTTTGGCCGAAGGTGTGCGGCACGAACGCGCGCTGTTCCTGTCGCTGTTCGGCACGCCGGATCAGAAGGAAGGCATGGGCGCCTTTGTCGAGAAGCGCAAACCATCCTTCAATTTCGGATGATGTTCAGAGTCTGTTGAAAAATGATACACGTCTGATTATATAGCGATTGCATACGAATTACGACGTGTTACAATTTCTTACCTGTCATTTCGGTCCGGCCCGCAGTCAGGCCCCGCGAATGGCGACGACACTTACGATATAGGACGAGATGGACCCTTGCGCCGACATGTCGGACCGTGACGCCACCGGGTTCCGCTCGCCCAGCCTGTTCGGCGGCGCGGCGGGCCCGAACATCCTGCTCGTCTGCCGTGACCCATCCTGGGACCGCGCGGTCCGGGATGCCACGGCCGGAATCGGACGACGCGGCACAGTGTTGTCGGTCGCGGCCGATGTCGCACTGCGCCATCTCGCGGCCTTACCGGACCACTACTCACACCTTCTGGTTGAAAATAGCAGCGACGAGACACTTCTGGACACATTGATCCAGTTGACATCCAATGCCGCCGGGTCCGAAACCGAGATCGTGATGCTGGGCGGCGGGATCAATCACGTCCCCCATGTCAACGTGATCGCCGCGGCAACGAGCCAGTCCGTCCGAGAGGCCTTGATGCTGAACCCACCCCAACGTGGCCAGACCAGGACGGACCTGCAACTCTCGGAGGTGCGCGCCGCGCTGGCAAACGCTCAGATTTCGGCCCGCTATCAACCGATCGTTCGGCTGAAGGACCGCGGGCTGGCGGCTTTGGAAGTGCTCGCCAGGCTGGATCATCCGGTCATCGGCACCGTCATGCCCGATCGCTTCGTCCCCCAGGTCGAGGATGCCGGGCTTGCCGAACAACTGACCGAACTGATCGCCGCGCGCGCCTTCGCCGATATGACCCGCTCTGCCCTCAAAACGCTGAAAACCCCGATTACCATCAATTTTCCGCTGTCGGTCCTGCTCCGTTCCGAAGCCATCGCGGTTCTGGAGGCGCAACGCACCGCATCCGGCCTTCCCGCCGATCAGATTGTCGTCGAATTGACGGAAAGCACGCCGGTCGAAGATTTCGTCACCCTGCGCAAGGCGGTCGAGCATGTCCGTGCCCTGGGATACCGCGCCGCGATCGACGATGTCAGCCCCACCGTGCCTGGACTGCGGGAGTTGCTGTCGATTCCCTTCACCAGCCTGAAGCTGGACAAGGACCTGTTCGCCGGCCAGTTAGACGATGCCGGGACCGAGGACTTCGTGCGCGATACGATCCGCCGAGCGCATGAAAATGGGATGCTGGTGATTGCGGAGGGAATTGAAACCGTTGACATGTGGCGCAGGGTGAAGGCGTTGGAGGTGGACGCGGCCCAGGGCTTCCTGATCGCGCGTCCGTTGCCCGCCGCCGCCGTACCGATCTGGCTGGAAGGCTGGCAGGCCTCCATCCTGTTGGACTGATCGCCGAACCGATAGCGGCCGGGCGGAGGACAGCGCCCCCCTGTATCAGGCTTCCGGCACCAGGACGAACAGCAACGCATAGGTCGGGTATGGGCGTATATCGCTGACCCCATGGGCCGCGGGATCGTCCGCCAGCACCAAGGCCCGCGCGGCATCCAACGCGGCCGGCACCGTCGCCTCGATCATCAGCACCCATTCGACCCCGCGATCGGGCCCGGCGCGCAAGGCAAGTTCCGCTGTCTGACTGGCCGGCTCCTTGTCCGAACCCACCCAGGCATGCGCGGCGTTCACCTGTGTCAGCCCGACCAGGGCTTGCACCTTCGCCTGCAGCCAGGCGCGCGCGGCGGCTTCGCGACCCGGCGCCACGGTCATGTGGATGACGGCGGCGGCCCCACCGACCCCCTGCCCCGCCGACGCGATCACATCGCAGATACCGCGTTGCGCGACCCGAAAACCGGCCATCACCCGCTGCGTCCACGGAGTCGGATGGTCCAACTGCCAGCGATACAGGCCAGTGGTCAGCACATCCATCGTTGTCGCCTCATACAAGGCCATGTAGCGCGGCGATCCCTCCACGGCCCGATACCGCCGCCCGCGCACCATGCCCGGCACCGAGGTGCGCTCCGGGATGTGCTCATGGAGGTACCAGTCGTTGAAATCGTCCTCGATCGCGGGATCGACTTCGTTCCAGACGCCGAGAACGGCCTTGCCGAGGAGAGCCATCAGGGAAGCACCTTCAGTGAACGATAGGCATCGAGGTGGCGGATGAACTGGTCTTCCGTGTCCTCCCCGTCGTGAAACCCGGCCAGACGGGCGCGGTTCATGCTGGACACCACGTCCCAGTCGATATTCCAGACGAAGTCGCCGTAGGGCCACAGCGCGACGTCGGCGATATCCGGAAAGCGCAGCCCGTGGCGTGCGGCGATCGTCTGCCAGACCGGGCCTTTGTCCGCCATCCAGCGTTCCAGCTTCAACGGCCGCACCATGCCCAGCGGCAGGTCGAAATAGGCGGCGAGCCGCGGCCAGAGGCGTGACCAGCGGAAGGTGTCGCCGTTGGTGATGTTGAACGCCTGGTCCGCGGCGTTTGGCTCGGTCATGCACCAGAGGATGAAGCGGGCGAGCACGGTGCAATCCGTCACCTCCGACAGCGCATCATAGGCGCCCTGCTTGCCCGGGAAGTCGAAGCGCGCGCCGAGTTCCTTGCAGATCGCGGCGTAGGCGCCGACCACCGTGATCAGGTT
>CAMBXJ010000237.1 GCA_945871455.1 Asaia bogorensis | reverse complement strand
GAAAATCCGCATTCAACACAAGCGCGGGAAAATGCTGTCCGCCGTCTGGCAAGCGCCGCTCCCTCACGACTGGAGCGCGATGCCTGGGGGACGGTCCCGTCAGAGACCGTTTCGTCGACCCGCCAGAGTACCTGCGCCGCCGAGAACCTACGCATTCTATGGCAGAGGCTCGCCCAGGCCGCAACCGCCCCCCCGAGTCGGAGGACGTTGTTTCACATCTCCGTCACGCAAAGCCCCGCTGCAAGGTCAAAGCCCCCATCGACAGGCCCGAATCATCGATCCCATGCCCCAGCCGCGGGATGTAAAGCGACTCGACCGGCACCCCGAGAGCGCGCAACACCGCCTCGGCGTCGCGAGACCGGGAGACCGGAACGGATTCGTCGGTTTCGCCATGCACCAGCAGCACCGGGGCCTTGTTGGCGATCTCGGCGGCGAGTTTCTCGGGGGCGATCAGGGCACCTGAAAACGCGAGGATCGCCCGTGGTGCCACCTTGCGGCGCAGCCCGGTGAACAAGGCGGTCATGGCGCCCTGGCTGAATCCCATCAGCGCATAGGCGTCCGCGGGCAGTCCCAACCGCGCCAACTCTGCATCGATGAAGGCGTCGAGGTGGATTGCCGCGCCGCGGGCACCGCCTTCCATGATTTCCGGCCGCCGGTCCGACACGGCCCACCATTGGCGGCCGAATCCGGAATAATGCGTCTCCGGCGCATGCACCGAGGCGAAGATCGCGTCGGGACAGGCATCCGCCCAGCTTGTCGCCAGGTCGATCAGGTCATAGCCATCGGCCCCCAGACCGTGGCACAGGACCACCAGTTGCTTCGGGGTCCCCTTGGTGGCGGGCCCCATGTGCAGGGCCTCCAGAATGTCCGTCATGGCAGGCTCCTAGTTCAGGTTCGACCGAGGTACTCGCGACAGGTGCCCATGTCCATCGTCACGCGATTCGCGCCCAGCCCGACCGGTTTCCTGCATCTCGGTCATGCCTTCTCGGCCCTGATCGCCTGGCGACGGGCGCGGGACGCGGGCGGGCAATTCCTGCTGCGGTTGGAAGATATCGACCCCGGTCGGTGCCGCCCGGACTACGCCGCCGCGATCGAGGAAGACCTGGCCTGGCTGGGCCTGGACTGGGATGGGCCGGTCCGCGTCCAGTCGGCGCATCTGGCGGCGTATCAAGCGGTGCTGGACAATCTGACGGAACGCGGACTGCTCTACCCATGCTTCTGCACGCGCGCCGACATCGCGCGGGAGATCGCGGAAGCGGCATCCGCCCCCCATGCGCCTGACCGCGGAACATCCCCGGCGCCCGGTGGCGCGATATCCCCCGCGCCAGTTGGCCAGATATCCCATGCGCCTGACGGCCAAATGTCCCATGCGCCTGACGGCCAGATGTCCCATGCGCCTGACGGCCAGATACCCCATGCGCCTGACGGCACAATCCCCTATCCCGGCGCCTGCCGCCGCCTCTCCATTGATGAAAGATCCGCGCGCATCGCGGGTGGCGAGGTCTTCGCGCTTCGTCTCGATGTCGCGCGCGCGGCGGCTTCGGTCGCACCCTTGACGTTTCGGGACGAAACCCGGGGCGTCGTGGCCTGTCAGCCATTGCGTTTCGGCGACGTGGTGTTGGCCCGCAAGGATGCGCCGGCCAGCTATCATCTCTGCGTCACGCATGACGATGCCGTCCAGGGCGTGACCCTGGTGACACGCGGCCAGGACCTTCTGGCGGCCACGCAACTGCATCGGCTGCTTCAGGCCCTGATGGGCTGGCCAGAGCCGAACTACGCCCATCACCCGCTGCTGACCGGGCCCGACGGCAAGCGCTTCGCCAAGCGTGCCGGCGCCCGCCCGTTGCGGCAATTACGCGCCGAGGGACATTCCCCCGCCGAAATTCGCGCCATGATCCGCCGGATGGCACCGGAGGGCATCGATCACGATTAGTATTTTCTTCTCCTCGTGACCGCGCTATGCACTCCCCGAGCGACATTTTTCTACGAACCCGCTCGGCTTGCGGGGAAAGGACGCATTTATGGCTGCTGAGAAGGAACTGGATCGGCTGGACCGGGAAATCCTGCGCCTGATCACCGTGGACGCATCGCTGTCCCTGTCCGAGATCGCCACCGCGGTCGGACTGACGGCCACGCCATGCTGGAAGCGGATCCGCCGGATGGAACAGGACGGCATCATCACCGCCCGGGTCGCTGTGCTGGACCCCGCCAAGGTGGGGCTGCCGGTTTCGGTGTTCGTCGCGGTCGAAACATCCGATCATTCCAGTGACTGGCTGGAGAAATTCGCCGCCCTGATCGGACGCACGCCAGAGATCGTGGACGCCTGGCGCATGTCCGGAGAGGTCGACTATCTGCTGCATGTCGTCGTCCCCGACATCGCATCCTACGACCAGTTCTACCGCAAGCTGATTGCCGCGGTGCCGCTGCGCAATGTCAGCAGCCGGTTCAGCATGGAACGGATGAAGGCCGCCCCTTTGCCGGTCTGATCCGCCGGCAGGCCGGCCGCCGGCCCCTTCCGGCTTACCATCGTGTGCGTCCAACGCATTGAATTTTTTGCCCGATCTCAACCTTCTCTTAAGGCTCATGTGGTCATCTGCGGCTCATTCAGTGAAGGGGGCGGCCGTGACCGTTAGTCGCTTAGTCAATCGAAACGTCGTCGCCGGCCGTGGCCGGACCAGCATGCGCCTGGAGCCCGAGCTCTGGGACGCGTTGCTGGAAATATGTGAAAGGGAGGGCCAGGACATGAGCACCCTGGTCCGCCGGGTCGAAGAAGCCGGGCATAGCGGAGGACGGACCAGCGCGGTGCGCGTGTTCATCCTGACCTACTACCGCGATGCCGCGACCGAGGTCGGCCACGCCGCGGCCAGCCACGGTCCGCCGATGCGCTCTCGTATTATGACGCCCACGCGGTCCGCCGCGTAGGCAGCCCAAGGTTGGCGGGCCGGTTGGTGTGCCGGCGCGCCGACCCTGGGATTCCAAACGTCACCGGGGTCTTCCCGCCATCACGATCCGTCTCGGCCGGGCAAAGCCGAGCGGGGGGAGTGGCGGTGGGAGAATCAACGAACATAGACACGCACCTGGATCGCCACCTGCCATGGTTCCGCCCGCAGTCCCAGGTGGATGCGATTTGCCGGCACCCGGCTGCTCATGATGGCGCGCATCACCGAGACCGCTTGTTGCTGCGCCGCCGTTGCCTGGTTCAGGGTTGGTGCGACCGCGATCACGTCGTACTGGACCCGGCGGGCCCTCGATTCGGCCGAACGGATGGCAAATCGCAGCGGTTCGTCGAAGTTTGGCCCGGGGGTGGCGTAATCGATCACCAACAGTGGGCGGCGCGGGTCCATCGGCACGGCCGGAGCGCTGGGCGCCGCGACCGGGGGCGGCGGTGGCTCCGGTGCTGGGGCAAATGTGTCCTGATCCACCAGGGCGCATCCGGACAATAATAGTAGCAGGACCATGGGGACCTGCATCGCCGCCATGCCGGCGTGGGACTTCGTCGCCGCCATGCCGGCGTGGGACTTCGTCGCCGCCATGCCGGCGTGGGACTTCGTCGCCGTTGTGACGGCATGGGATGTCATCGCCGCTTTGCCGGCACCGAAGGCCCGGGACGCGTGACCCGCCCACACCGTCATGGCCTGCGCAGGCAGGCCATCCACGACTTTCTCTCGACCGGCACCGCAAGTCGTGGATGGCGGGTCTTCACCCGCCATGACGGGGAGTGAACCGTGCTCGACACCAGATGGTACGGTTATTGGCACCCGTCGCCATAGTGCCGCTATGCCGGCACGGCCCCTCATTGCCGATACTCCGGCGTGTCCCGATCCAGTTGCCGCTTGATGCTTTCCAGGTGCAGACCCGCCGAATCGCGTGACCCGCCCCGCCGCATCCGCGCCGCCGTCTGCTCGGCGATATCCGCCGGCACCGGCACCAAAGGCCGCCCGGACGCCTGCGCCAGACGCTGCACCTCGCACGCCCGCTCCAGATAATAGAGATCGTCCCAAGCCTTCGCGATGGTCGGCCCGACCACCATCACGCCATGGTGCTTCATGAACAGGATGTCGGCATCGCCCAACGCACCGGCAATCCGATCCCCCTCGGTTTCATCCAGCGCCAGGCCGCCATAATCCTCGTCCACGACCGTACGGCCATAAAATTTCAGCGACGACTGCCCTGCCCACAACAGCGGCGGTCCCTCCACCATCGTCATCGCCGTGGCATTCGGCATATGCGTGTGAAACGCCGCCCGTGCCCGAGGCACCTGCTTGTGGACCCGGGCATGGATATAGAAAGCGGTGTCCTCCGGCTCCCCATCCCCGGCGATGACCCTTCGGTGAAAATCGCAGATCAGCAGCCGGGACGCGGTGATTTCCGCGAACGACCACCCATCGGGATTGACCAGGAACATGTCGTCCCGGCCAGGCACCATGAAGGACAGGTGGTTGCACACGCCTTCGTGCAGTCCCAGGACGGCGGCGGCCCGGAAACAGGCCGCGAGATCGACCCGGGCGCGCCAGACGGAATCGGAATCCAGGTCGGAAAGACGGGGTAAAGCGGGAGCGTTCATGAAGAGCAGGCTTGCAGGAACCAGGACCTCGGGCAAGATGCCGTCATGTCACAGACCAACCAACGCATCGACGGCAAACGCCTGTGGGACAGCCTGATGGGCTTCGCCACGATTGGAGCCACCCCGAAAGGCGGTGTCCGCCGCCTGACCCTGACCGAAGTGGACAAGCGCGCCCGCGACCGGTTCCGCACCGAGTGCGAAGCCATGGGCCTGACCGTCCGGGTCGACACTATCGGCAACATGTTCGCCAGGCGGGCCGGCCGCGATCCGAACCGTCTGCCGGTGCTGTTCGGCTCCCACCTCGACAGCCAACCCTCCGGCGGCAAATTCGACGGGGCGCTTGGTGTCATCGCCGGGCTGGAAGTCATGCGCAGCCTGAACGACCTGGGCATCACCACGGATGCCCCGCTGGAACTGATCAACTGGACCGATGAGGAAGGCAGCCGCTTCGGACACTCCCTGATGGGATCGGGGGTGTGGGCCGGCGTTTACGGCCTGGACAAGGTGCTGGACCTGACCGACACCGAAGGCACCACCGTCGGCACCGCCCTGGACGCCATCGGCTATCGAGGCTCGGAGCCCGCCGCTCCCTTCGCCGCCGACGCCTATTTCGAGCTGCATATCGAACAAGGCCCGATCCTGGAGCGGGAAGCCAAACCCATCGGTATCGTCACCGGCGCCCAGGCCCAGGTGTGGTACGACGTGGTCACCACCGGTCAGGACAGCCATGCCGGAACCACCCCGCCGTCCACCCGCAAGGATGCCCTGGTCTGCGCCGCGCGGATCATCGACCTGATCGACCGCCTGATGCGCGCCCGCGGCGAGGACGGTCGCGGCACCGTCGGGCAGTTGCTGGTCATCCCGAACAGCCGCAACGTCATTCCGGGGGAAGTCCGGTTCTCGGCCGAATTCCGCCATCCGTCGGAAGCCGAAATCGACCGGCTGGACCAGGAATTCCGCGCCGAGGCAGCATCCATCGCCGCGGCTTGCGGGATCGGGCTGACATTAACGACATTGTTCCGCATCCCGGCCCAGCCCTTCGATCCGGCCTGCGTCGACCTGGTCCGCCAGGGGGCGGCGCGAGCCGGCTACGCGACCCGGGAAATCGTGTCGGGCGCCGGCCATGATGCGGTCTATGTCGCTCGTCATGTCCCAACCGCGATGATCTTTACCCCCTGCAAGGACGGATTGTCCCACAACGAAGCCGAAAGCATCGAACCGGAAGAAGCCGAAGCCGGCTGCCAGGTCCTGTTCGAGGCCGTCGTCGCCCGCGCCAACCGGTCGATCTGAACCCGCCGGTCCGGATACCGATCGGATGAACCGGCAATCAGCCCGCCACCATGGCCGGCTGACGGTCGGTCGCGCCGCGCGCCGTCAGCGTGTCTTTCACCCGAGACAGCAGTTCGGACATGTCGTCGTCCGACACGCCATCGCTGTGCATGACCATCCGGATCAAGGGGTCCCGCAGCATGCAGGCCATTGTGAGGGTGCTGATCGTTGTTGTGCACATCGCTGCCACCGTCTCCGTTAATGTCATTCGTGTCTGATCGCTGTTTGAGACCCTGGCGGTTAATTATGTCTTAAAGGTGCCGCGTTCCGGGCAATTTCCTGGTGGATAAGTGAAGAATGCGTAATCCACGCGGCGGGTGGCCTTGGTCCTTGCGCACGACTGCGTGACGGTCGGCACGGTCCATACAATCGTCACGCTTCGATCCGGTTAACGATGCGGGTGGGCGAGGCATGGATCCCCAACAGCCGCAGCACGCTGTCGCCGCCATTGCGGAACACATGCGGCGTGCAGGCGGGTAACGCGATCATATCACCCGGCCCAAGGCGCGCCGGAGTTGCTTCCTGGCCTTCGAGATAGGCCTCCATGGTGCCTTCCAGCACGAACAGGCATTCCACATAGGGATGCCAGTGCAACGGAGTCGCGTAACCGGGCTGGCAGGTCTGCACACCGGTGAAGACCGGCGACCCGTCCTCTCCGGTCAGGCGCTGGTAATGCGCGAGCGGGCCGAAGGACGTGGTTTCGGTTTCGGCCAGGCGGATGACCTTGGCTTTGGATTCTGGACGCATGGTTTGGACCTTTCTTGGTTTGAGGGCGGGGGAAGGGCGGGGCTGCCGCCCCGGACCCCGACCAGGGGCTTTGCCCTCTACAAGCGGGCACGTTGGTAACACTTCAGACCGGGAACGTCGGTAACACAATTCCTGTTTTGTTCTGCTTGTCGTCACCCGGATTGTCCT
>CAMBXJ010000236.1 GCA_945871455.1 Asaia bogorensis | reverse complement strand
CCGCGCGTTGCGGCCCACATCAGGGCGATGCTGTGTTCCGCCACCGCAACATCGCCGTACCCCTTGATGATGTGGACGGTAATGCCGAGTTCGGCGAGTTCCTCCGGGTTCATGTAGCTGCGCGCACCGGTGCCCAGGAAGATGATGTGTTTCAGGTCCTTGCAGGCCCGCATTGCCCCGGTCGGCATCTGGGTATGGTCGTTCAGCACGAAATCGTAGCCGGCCAGCAGACCCGGCAGTTCGTCAGCGGCGATGTCGCCCTGCTCGTTGACGGCAACAGGGGGATCCCCGGGTCGCTTCATCCGATGGAAGACCGATGCCAGATCGTCGACGGCATCCATGAACAGGCCCTTCATGCCAACTCCCCCTTTGCGCGAAACCGGTCGGACTGTGCGCAAGGCGCTGCGCCCCCGCAAGCACGGTTTGCCGAATGTCGGGAAAACACGACCAGGTGGCCCCCTCGTGCGATACGGCCACCGTCATGTGACGGTCCGGACCGAGCCGGTCGGGACCGACCCAGGTTGTGGAGAATCAGCGACGCGGGTCAGTCCTGCCTCGGTTTGACCACCGTCTCATGGTAATGGTCGCCCGATCGACACCAAGCGTCCGAATCCAATCGTTACCAGCGGCCCGAACCCTCAAGCCCCAGCGCGCCCTCATCGTCATTGCAGAGCTTGAATGGGCAATGGCGGAAGGGAAGGCATTGGCATGATTCCCCCCCTCTCCGCGACCACGCACCGGTATGCCCCGACAAGCTCGCCCCCTGCCCGCCCCGGCCCTGACCGCGCCCCCTCGCCGCTTGGCGGACGCCCGGACACGTTCGGGCGTTGCCCCGCCGGAACGGACGCGACCGAAGCGGCGATTGCTGCGCTGGCTGATGAAATGGACGATCATTCTGAGTATCTGGGGCTCGGTCGCGCTGGCGGTCGTGCTGCTGTGGTTCGCGCATGACCTGCCTCGCCCGGAAGCCGCCCTGGACAAGACCCGCCGCCCCAGCCTGACCTTGCAGGACCGATCGGGACGGGTGTTCGCGACCTATGGCGATCTGATGGGCGAATCGTTGCGTCTGGCCGATCTCCCCGCATGGCTACCCGCCGCCGTGGTCGCGGTGGAGGACCGCCGCTTCTGGCACCATCCCGGCATCGACCCGATTGGGATCACCCGCGCCATTTACGTCAATGTGACCGAGGGACGGGTCGTGCAAGGCGGCTCCACCCTGACCCAGCAAGTGGCCAAGACACTGTTCCTGAGCAATGAGCGCACGATGCGACGCAAGGTGCAGGAGTTTCTGCTGACGTTCTGGGTGGAACACAGCTTTACCAAGCAGCAGATCCTGGAGATCTACCTGAACCGCGTCTATCTGGGCGCCGGCGCCTGGGGCGTGGACGCGGGCGCGAAGATGTTCTTCGGCGTGTCGGCCCGGAAAGTGTCGCTGTGGCAGTCAGCCGTCCTGGCGGGACTGCCGCGTGCGCCGTCCCGTTTCAATCCCAACACGAATCCATCGGCCGCCACCGCCCGCGCGAAGGAGGTGCTGAACGCCATGGTGGACACCGGCGCGATCACAGGGGCGCAGGCGCAGACGGCAGTGGGTCAGATCGCTTTCCCCCCGACACCCGCGACCGCCCCAGGCTGGTTCGCCGATTGGGTTGCGGACCGGGCGCAATCGGTGCTGCCGGCCAACGCGGATGCCACCGTCCGCACCACGCTGGACAGCCGGATGCAAACCGCCGCCGAAACCAGGCTGGCCGCGTTGCTGGATGGGGCCGGCAATGCCGCCAACGTGTCGCAGGGCGCCGTTGTCGTGCTGGACAGCGTGACGGGCGCCGTCCGCGCCATGGTCGGCGGCCGCAGCCACCGCGACAGCCAATTCAACCGCGCCGTGCTCGCCCGCCGCCAGCCCGGCTCTGCCTTCAAACCCTTCGTCTGGTTGTCCGCGCTGGAACGCGGCATGACGGCGGACGACCTGGTCCTCGACGCCCCCATCCGCATCGGCACCTGGAGCCCGGCCAATTACGAGCACCTGTTCCGCGGCGAAATCACCCTGGAGGAGGCGCTGGCCCATTCCGTCAATACCGCCGCCGTGCGCCTGCTGATGCAATCGGGTGGACCGAAAGCCACGATCGCCATTGCGTCCCGCATGGGGATTGCCGGCAAACTGCCGAATGACGCCTCCATCGCCCTGGGAACCGGAGAGGTCGGCCTGTTGGAACTGACCGCCGCCTATGCCGCGTTCTTCAACGGCGGTTGGCGGGTGATTCCGCATGGGCTGGACGGCCCCGGCCGGCAAGCCGCGGTCCAGGTCCTGGAGCCCGCGAACGCCGCGATGATGGCGCGCATGCTGGCGACCGTCGTGTCCCGCGGCACCGGGCGTTCGGCCGCGGTGCCCGGCCAGGCGGTCGCCGGCAAAACCGGCACGACCCAGGACTTCCGGGACGCCTGGTTCATCGGGGTCACCAACGGATTGCTGATCGGGGTCTGGCTGGGCAACGATGACAACACCCCCACCAAGGGAGTCTCCGGCAGCGGTCTGCCGTCCCGGCTGTTCAAGGACATCGCCGTCGCCATTCGGTGATCCGCTTCACGCCCCATCGCCGGATAAACCGCGTCTTCAGCCACTGAAGCCGATATTCGGCAACCGGCACGGATCGCCGATCAACGCGTGCGCCGGGATGGAATGCCGTTCGGGTGGGCACACGCTCCCACCTTGTGTGTCGGATGCGCGCCAGCCAACCGACAGCTTGGGTCATCGGCATGTGCTGTCCAATGCTGGCGGATCAAACGACTGCATCCGCCCGGTCCCGCGCCGACGCATCGCTCGTCCGCAGCGCCGGGTCGCCATACCCGCCGCCGCCGCCAACCGCCAGGGTAACGATGTCGCCGACCTGCAACGCGACCTCGGTCTTCGATTCCAACGGAATGGTCCGCCCGTCCCGCAGCACCTCGCAATAGCCGGTCATGCCGGGTTGGCCGCCGAACAGGCCGTCCGCGGGGCGGCGGAACCGGTCGCTGTAGAGCGCCAGTTTGACGCCGTCTTTCAGCACTTCCATCCGGCGCAGAAAGCCCAGGCCTCCGCGATACGCGCCCGCACCCGCGCTGCCCGGCCGCAGGCTGTATTCCAGCACCCGGAAATGGGAGAAATCCTGGTCCAGCGCCTCGATCGGCGTGTTGGAGCAATTGGACAACGGTCCATCCACCGCATCGCACCCGTCGGCACCGATGGATGCGCCGTAGCCGCCGCCATAGATTTCCAGATAGACCGACCAGCCGGCCGGCCCCAGATGGGAAAGCACGCCCACCGTCGTCGTATCGAACCCACAGGCGATCGCGCGATCCGGAACGGCCTGCGCCAGCGCCTTCATGGTGGCATTCCAGGCCCTGAAACACGCCTCCATCCGCGCCCGCACCGGGGCTGGAGGATTGGGGTTCAGCAGACTGCCCTTCGGCGCCGTGACGGTGACGGCCCGCGCCGCGCCCGCATTGAACGGGATGTCGGGGCTGGTCAGCACGGCCTTGATGCAGGACAGCGCCGCCGAAACGGTGGACGCGAACGGCGCATTCAGGTTGCGGCGCACCTGCGGCGCCGTGCCGGTAAAATCGACGGTCGCGCTGTCACCCTGGATGGTCAAGGTGACCCGGATCGGCACCGGCGCGTCGGTGATGCCGTCATCATCCAACGCATCCTCGCCCGTATAGACACCATCCGGGGCGGACCTGATGCCGGCCCGCATCCGGGCTTCCGAGTAATCCTGCAAGGCGGCCATCACCGCCGTGACCTTGTCGGCCCCATACCGGGCGGCCAATTCGCGGACTCGAGCCGCGCCGATTGCGTTGGCCGCCATCTGCGCGTCGAAATCGCCCATCGTCTGGTGCGGCACCCGGACATTGGCGCGCAGCAGACGCTGGAACATGCCGCCATTCCAGTCGCGATTCATGTTCAATTTGAGCGGCGGAATGATCAGCCCTTCCGACCAGACATCGGTGGCCAACGGATGCAGACCCGGCGCGCCGCCGCCCAGATCCAGATGATGCGCGACCGAGGCGGAAAAGCCGATGAGCCGCCCATCGGCGAAGATCGGATGGAAGAAAAACACGTCCTGTAAATGCTGCCCGCCCGAATACGGGTCGTTGATGGCGAAGAAATCGCCTTCCTCCAGGTCATCCAGGGAGTAGATCGCCGCACATGACTGAAAAATGAACCCGATCGTCCCCAGTTGCATCGGGATCAGTTCGGCCTGCGCCACGGTATTGCCTCTGGCATCCAGCAGCGCCGCCGACCCGTCCTTTGCTTCCCGCAACACGGTCGAATAGGCGGAGCGGACCAGCTTCGCCCCCATTTCTCGTGCCGCGGCAATCAGCGCCTGGCTGATGATCGCGTAATCGACCGGATCGAGTGTCATGCGCTCTGCCCTCGCCGCATCAGGATATTGCCCGCCGCATCCGCCACCGCGCGCCAGTGCGGCGGCACCCAGGTGGTGGAGCTATAGCCCTCGATCATCGCCGGACCTTCGACCGGCTGGCCCGCCGCAAGGGACGACGCCCCAACCAACCGCGCGGCGAGCGTGGCGGTGCCGACGCGGACCGGCGTGTGGGAACGGTCCGGAGCCGACGTCTCCCGTTCACGGAACGAATCCAGCGGTGCTTGCGGCCGGCGAATGCCACAGCGCAGGCCGACGATCTCGATGCGCCGTCCCGCCTCGCCACCGTGCATATACACGCGTCGGTGCTCCGCATCGAAACGTTCGGCCAGGTCGGCGACAAGCAGATGGTCCAGCAACGCCGGATCGAGCGCGACGGGCACTTCGAACGCCTGCCCGACATAGCGCATGTCGATACTCAGGCTGAACGCCCGCGTTCCGTCCAGACCGAGCGCGTCATACTCGGCCAGGGCAGCCGCACGAAACCGCGCGAAATCCTCGCGCAGCACCCCAGGCGCCGCCTCATCCAACGGTGCTCTGCGCGTGATGCCCGTCACCTTCACGTAATCCGCGGCCACGAGGCCCAAGGCGGAAATGACCCCGGGATTGGGCGGCACCAGGATTTCCGTGATGTTCAGTTCCTCGGCGATTTCCGCGGCCAGCAACGGCCCCGCGCCACCGAACGGCAGCAAGGCGTAATCGCGCGGATCGCGGCCGCGTTCGGTGGAGACAAGCTGGATCGCGCGAACGATATTGGCAACGGCGAGCCGGATGGAAGCCGCCGCGGCGCCTTCTATGTCGGTGCCCAGACGCCGAGCGATATCGGCAAAGGAGGCGCGGGCGCGGTCGGCGTCGAGCGCCATCGCACCACCCAGGAACGCTTCCGGGCGGATCGTGCCACGCACGACATGGGCGTCTGTGACCGTCGGCTCGGTGCCGCCCTTGCCGTAGCAAGCCGGGCCGGGGGTGGCGCCGGCACTGCGTGGCCCCACGCGCAGCATGCCGCCATCGTCGATCCAGACCAGGCTGCCACCGCCGGCACCGACTGAAACGATGTCCAGGACAGGCGTGCGGATGGGAAGCCCATCGATCTCGGTTTCCGCGGCGATGGGTGGTTCGCCGTCCGTTACCAGGCTGACATCGGTGGACGTGCCGCCCATGTCGAAGGTGATCAGATTGCCTCGTCCGGAGCGTGCCGCCTGGCGGATGGCGCCGACCACGCCCGCGGCGGGGCCGGAAAACAGCGCCGTGATGGCGTTGGAGCGCATGGCCGCCGCCGGCAACCGCCCTCCATTGGACTGCATGACGCTGAAACGGCCGGCGAAACCGGCGTCGGCCAGGGTGGCCTCGAACCGGTCCAGATAGCGGTCGATCACCGGTTGCACATAGGCGGACAGGACCGTCGTCGAGGCCCGCTCGAATTCCCGGAATTCCTGCGCCACCTGGTGCGAACAGGCTATGCGCAGACCCGGCAGTGCCGCCCGGATCAGTTCGGCGACGCGCGCCTCATGCGCCGGGGCGACATAGGCGGACAGCAGGCAGATCGCAACGGCATCGTAATCACCCTCCGCCAGGGCCGGAACCAGATCGCGGGTCACGGTAGCCTCATCCAACGGGACGATGACCGTCCCGGCGGCGTCCACGCGTTCGGCGATCTCGAAACAATCTCGCCGATCCAGCGGCGGCCGAGGCTTGGCATAGCGCAGATCGTATATGTTCCGGCGGTCATGACGCTGCAAGAACATGATGTCGCGAAAGCCGAGCGTGGTGAGGAAGGCTATGCGGGCGCCTTTGCGTTCGAGGATGGCGTTGGTGGCGACGGTGGACCCGTGCACCAGGTCCTGGATTCCGGCCGGATCGATCCCGCCCGCGCCCAGCGCCGCGAACGCCCCGATATCGGGGGAGGCCGGGGTGCTGGGCACTTTCGCGACGGTCAGACGATCCCCGTCCGCGGCCACCAGGTCGGTAAACGTGCCACCGACCTCGATACCGACGCGCATCAGTTTGACCGTATCTCGGCCCATGTCGCATCCAGCGCCTTGGTCAGGCGGGCGGCGATCTGATCGACCTCGGCTTCGGTGATGATCAACGGGGGCGAGAAGGCGATGCGGTCGCCGACGAAGCGGGCGATCAACCCGTTGGCGCGGGCGTGCTTGTCGACGATGGCGCCGACCTTGCGGGCGGGGTCGAACTGTTCGCGCGTGTCCTTGTTGGCGACCATTTCGATCCCGGTCAGCAGACCGACACCGCGCACTTCGCCAACCAGCGGGTGATCCGCCAGGGCACCGATCGCCTTTTGCAGGTAGGGGCCGACGCGCTGGACATGGCCGATCATGTCCATTTCCTCGTAGATACGCAGGGTTTCCATCGCGACCGCGGTGGTGACCGGGTGACCGGC
>CAMBXJ010000235.1 GCA_945871455.1 Asaia bogorensis | reverse complement strand
GGCCGAGCGCTGCTGGGGATGGATCCTGGGCCGAGGCTGCGATAGGGGAGAATCGGACCTGCCGCCCTACCGGTGGCCACCGTCATTGCGAGCGCAGCGTGGCAATCCAGGGCAAACCAACAGGCTCGACGACGCCAGGCCCCTGGATTGCTTCGCTACGCTCGCAATGACAGTGGCCACCCATACTGACAGTGGCCACCCACAGATCAGTGGGTTGGGGCGGTTGGTGCCCGACCCGCCCTGCACGCGGCTGGCCGAGGCGTCACGCCCAGGTGACGTGCTGGCCGCACCAGTCCACGAAGCGAAGCAGGCTGGCGTCCGTCGGCATCACGACGATTTCGGCGCCGGCGCAGTCCAGCACGCGCCCGGCCGGGTCGATGCCGGCCACGATGTCGGCCAGAACGCCGTCGTAGCGGGCGGCCCAGGCCGGCAGCACCGCGACTCGCGCCATGCCGAACCGGGCGGCAAGGTCTCGCGCCGCCTGCACGCCCGCGGCGCAGGCCTGATATCCGATCGGCCCGGTCCAATAGTTGATTTCTCGTTCCAGATAGGCAAGGTCGCCGGTACGCCAGGGATCAACGCCGTCTCGCATCGCTGCCTCTCGCAAGCTGGGTCGGGGCGCCCGGTGTCCGATCCGCCCGCGCCGAGATAACCGACGCCGGTTCGCACGGATAGGGCCGGTTCGGTTGTGTCGGTTCGGTTGGGCCTGTCGCCGGGACCGATGCGCGGGGCCACGTGGGGAGACGTGCGGAGACGACACTTGACCTCCCCCCCAATCCAGGCAGGCTGTCGTTGAACCGGAAACCTAGACGCCATGACCCCAACGATACGCCTGAAGCCGCTGCCGATTCTGATCGGGGCATCGGTGATGATGAGCCTGGCCATGGGCATGCGCCAATGCCTGGGCCTGTTCCTGCCGCCGATGACTCAGGACCTGAGCATGTCGGCCACGGACTTCACCTTCGCGATCGCGGTGCAGAACATCATCTGGGGCTTGGTGCAGGCGCCGCTGGGCGCGATGGCGGACAAATGGGGGTTGCGCCCGGTCATGGTGCTGGGGGCGGTCACCTTCATCGCGGCGATGGCGGTGATGACGGCCACGACCGGGCTGGCAACCTTCGTGCTGACCCAGGCGCTGATCGGCATCGGCATCGCCTGCACCGGGTCGTCTTTGGCGATGACCGCAACCGCGCGGGCGGTTTCGCCGGAAAAGCGCAGCGTCATTCTGGGCATTGTCGGCGCTTTTTCCTCGGTTGGCACGCTGGTGATCGCGCCGGCGTTGCAGGGCCTGCTGGGCGTATGGGACTGGCGCTGGGGCGCGGGGCTGTTCGTGGTGCTGGCCATCGCGATGGTGCCGGCGGCGATGCTCACCGGCCGGGTCGATCGGATCCCGCAGCCGCAGATGCAGCGCGCCTCGGCACGGGAAGCGGTCGGGGAGGCGCTGCGCAACCGCCGCTTCGTCGTGCTGTGCGCGACGCATTTCGTGTGTGGGCTGCAACTGATCTTCATCAACACGCATCTGCCGAATTACCTGGCGATCTGCGGGCAGGACCCGATGTTGAGCGCCACGGCGCTGGCGATCATCGGCGGCGTGAACATCGCGGGATGCCTGCTCGCCGGATGGCTGGGCCAGCATCACGCGAAGAACATCCTGCTGGGCATTACCTATCTGGGTCGGTCCTTCGTGCTGACGCTCTACTTCATGCTGCCGCCGACACCCACCACCACGATCATCTTCGCCGCCGCGATGGGGATGCTGTGGCTGGGCGTCATTCCGCTGGTGTCGGGCTATGTCGCCGATCTGTTCGGCACGCGGAACATGGCGACCTTGCTGGGCGTGTCGTTCGTCATCCACCAGATGGGATCGGTGATCGGCGCCTGGGGCGGCGGAGCGATCTTCGACATGTTCGGCAGTTACGACCTTGCCTGGCGCATCGGGGTCGCGATCGGCATCCTGGCGGGGATCGTCCAGATCATGTTCGGCGGCCCCGGACGCACCCGGGTCGGCACTCGCCCAGAACCCGTGCCGGGCTGACCGGTCCCGCGCGCCGGGTCAGCGGGCCGGGACCTGGACCCGGGCGGATAAGCGTGGGACCGTGCCCGGCGTGGATCGGGAGGCGAACGGATGTCGGGCCAGACAACCAAGGTTGCGATCGTGACCGGCGCGGCGCGCGGCATCGGACGCGCGATTGCCGTCAGGTCGGCACGCCCGAGGACATCGTGGTGGTCGTCGCGTTCCTGGCGACCGCGGACCCGCTGTTCATGACGGGTGAGATCATCGACGTCGATGGCGGATCGAACATCAACTGACCGTGGGGAAACTGACATGGGACGCATGACGGGAAAAGTCGCCGTGATCACCGGCGCCGCGCACGGCATCGGTGCCGCGATCGCGCGGAAATTCGCTGATGAAGGGGCGACGCTCGCGCTGCTGGACATGGATGCGGACCGGCTGAAGCAGACGGCGTCGACCCTGCCGGGCGCGCCGGCGCTGTGCATCTCCGCCGATGTCACCGATGAGGCCGCGGTCGATGCCGCCTTCGCGCAAATCCTGTCCACGCATCCGCATATCGACGTGCTGGTCAACAATGTCGGCGGGTCCCGCAACCAGAAACTGTGGGACATGACCGTCGAGGCCTGGGACTTCACCCTGCGGCTCAATCTGCGGTCCGCGTTCCTGTGCACGCGCGCGGCGTTGCGCGTGATGATGCCGCGCCGGTCGGGGGCGATCATCTGCATGTCGTCGGGCGCGCGGGAGGGGACTCCGTGGACCGCCCATCAGTCCGGCGGCGCGGCCTATTCCGTGTCCAAGGCGGGCATTCACGGCTTCATCCGCGACGCGGCGCTGGAACTGTCCGAACACGGCATCCGCATCAACGCCGTGGCGCCCGGGCCGATCGAAACCGAGCGGACGGCGAAGATGTTCGAGGACATGCGTGGCACCAACCCCTACAACCCGCATCTGCTGGTGCCGATGCGCCGCCTCGGCCAGCCCAGCGAGATTGCCGACGCGGTGCTGTATCTGGCCTCCGATGAGGCGAGCTACGTGACCGGCGTCACCCTGCCCGTGGCGGGCGGGCGGTAATACCGATCTGCCAAAACAACGACCCATAGGTGATGCGCTGGATCGATCCAGGCTCCGTCGATACTTTTACCCGACTGATCATGCAGACAATGGCAGAACCGAACCGGAACGGCTGGCGGTTCTGCGACGCTAGGCCGGGAGTCCTCTCATCGTCATTGCCGGATTTGACCCGGCAATGAAGAGGGGACCGAGATAACGGTGCTGGCAGGCCCGCCTGTCAGCGGGCACGACCGAGCGGGCGCACCCGCCGACCCTTTGGCTAGGACAGCGACAGCTCCTGGTATCCGCTGCCGGACACCGCGTCGCAGCGCTGGCGGAAGGCAGGGTGGCCGCCGCTGTAGCGCATGACCCTGCGGACGTCCTTGCCGTCCACGTTGCGGTTGATGCCGGTCATCCAGGAATCGGCCTCGGTGAACAGCAGCCCCTCATTCGTTTCTATAACGTGATCGGTCCAGCCGGCGACGCCCTCGGGCGTGGCGTCGACGCGGGTCAGGCCACGATCGCGCGCGTGCCGGATCAGGGCCGTGACCCAGTCGGATGTGTATTCCACCGCGCGCGGGAAGTTGCCCAGACCGGCATGCGGGCCCATCACCATCATGAAATTGGGGAACCCGTCCACCAGGATGCCCAGCAAGGTCCGAGGGCCATCCTGCCACTTCTCCTTCAGCGACACGCCGCCGACGCCACGGATATCGATCCGGTCGAAGGCGCCGGTGATCGCGTCGAAGCCGGTCGCGTAGATGATCATGTCGAATTCGTGATCGGCATCGCTGGTGCGGATGCCCGTCGGCGTGATGGCCGTGATCGGTGTTTCAAGCAGATCGACCAGCTTCACATTGGGCTGGTTGTAGACCTCAAAATACCCGCTTTCCAGCGGCACCCGGCGCATCCCGAAGCCGTGGTTCTTGGGAACCAGCTTCTCGGCGACCACGGGGTCCTTCACGCGTTCACGGATCTTCCGGGCGAGGTACTCGGACATCAGCGTGTTGGCGTCCCGGTCCATCAGGACATCACGGAAATTGCCCATCCAGATCCCAAACCCCGGCTCTCCATACAGCTTCTCCCAGAACGCCTCCCGCTCGGCGTCCGTCACCTCGAACACGGACCTTGGATCGGCGGCGTGGATGAAGCAGCCGACGGTTTCCTGGCACCGCGCGAAGATGTCCTGGTAGTTCTCCCGGATCTTCTTCATCTCCTCGGGCGTGACCTTGGAGTTGTGCAGCGGCGCCGACCATTGCGCGGTGCGTTGGAACACCGTCAGGTGGGCGGCGGTCTTCGCGACCTCCGTGATGGTCTGGATGCCGGTGGCGCCGGTCCCGATCACCGCAACCCGCTTGCCCGCGAAGCTGACCGGTTCCTTGGGCCAGCTATGGGTGTGGCAGGACTGGCCCTTGAAGCTCTCGACACCGGGAATACGCGGCATCGTCGGCGCCGACAGCACGCCAACCGCGGTGATCAGAAACCGTGCGGTGCAGTGCGTCCCGTTGTCGAGCGTGAGGTCCCAGCTATTGCTGTCCTCCCGATAATGCGCGGCGGTAACGACGGTGCTGAACTGGATGTCGCGTCGCAGGTCGAACCGGTCGGCGACGTGGTTCAGGTAACGCTCGGTTTCCGGCTGGGCGGCGAAATGCTCCTCCCAGTCCCATTCGTCGAGCAGTTCCTGAGAGAACGAGTAGCCATAGGTCCAGCTCTCGGAATCAAACCGGGCGCCGGGATAGCGGTTCCAGTACCAGGTCCCACCCACGCCCGAACCCGCCTCGAACACCCGGGCCGTCATCCCGAGTTCGCGGAGCCGGTAGAGTTGATAAAGGCCCGAAACGCCCGCGCCGATCACGATCGCGTCAAAATCGAGGCCGGAATCCGTGGCCGATGGACGCTCGGCCTGCACTACGTCGTTCATATGCGACTCTCCCTTGCTGAGCGCTGCTGTTGCGCCGGGCCGACCCGCCGTCCCGCGTGGGGCGTGGCGGCCAGACATTCCTTGACTGGCCGCAGGTTACCCCGAATTGCCGCCATTATGCCAGCCGGCGCATCGCGTGTCCTTGGCGCTGCCCAGGGGCGCTGCCCAGGGGCCGCTGCTCCGGGGCCGCTGCTCCGGGGCAGCCTTCACTTGATGATGGTCGGCTGGTCCCGGGCACGCACTGGGCGGTGCGACCAGAGAGGGCCGCTTCACCCCTCCTTGTCCGCTTGGTCGCTGGCTCCGGTGCCGCCCTTCTCCCGCGGTACCGTCGCCCGCGCGCTCAGAAACCGCTCCAGATCCGTGTCGGAAATCCGCCAGCCCTTGCCGATGTCGATGGCGCGCAGTGCTCCGGACTTGATCCATTGCCGCACGGTGGCTTCGGCGACTTCCAGCCTGCCGGCCAGTTCCTGCACAGTCTGGTATTGGTCATGCGGCATTCCACCACTCCGGCGAAAATTTCGTACGATCCAACATAACTCTGTTTGCTCTGTTTTGGTTGATTTAGGTCAATGATGGTCACGGATACCGATGTCAATCAGTGGATGCCAACCCGGCCCCTCGGACCATGTGTTCATTTGTTGCTGCCTGGTTCGAGACCGTCGGCCACTTCAGGAGTCGTCGTGATGCAAAGCCGAGCCGCTTACCTCCCCCTGGAAACCTATCCGGAATGCGCCCCTGACGACGCGATCCTGGCGACGGTCGCCTTCGCCGCTGCGCTTCGCTGCACTGTACACGTCACGACCTTCGCTGTCATTATTCCGCAAATAATGTCGCCGTTGGGCAGGTTACTTCTGGACGTCCCAGGACTCGTGCATACGGCCGAGGAGAAGAGCAGGGCTGATTGTCTGCGCCTGCACGATCTCGTGCGGAAGCCGGCTGGCTCACCGGCCAAAGTAGACGTCTCGACCCGGCAGGTCATGCTGGGTGCCGCGCTCGACGCAGCGGCCGCCGAGGCGCGCTGCTACGATCTTTCGGTGATTCCTTGGTTCGGCGGGACTGCTTTGGCGCAGGACATGGCGCAGGCCGTCGTCTTTGGGTCAGGGCGGCCGACGATACTGGTGCCGCCCTCGGCCCGTCCCGCGCCGCTTGACCATATTGCGATCGCCTGGGATGGAAGCCGTGTCGCCGCACGCGCCTTGTGGGACGCGATCGCTCTTCTTCCGGAAAACGGTCGCCTCACGGTATTGACGATCCATGGCGAGAAACCTCTGAGCGAGCCGGACCTTGCCCGGTCGCTTGCATCGTCGCTGGAGCGCCGCGGTTGCAAAGCCGGGCCGCTGGACATAACGATCGGCAAACGCCCCCCCGCGGAGGCGTTGCAGGACGCCGCCATTGACGCAGGGGCGCAAATTCTCGCCATGGGCGGCTTCGGCCATTCCCGTCTTCGCGACTTCATTCTTGGTGGCGCGACGAAAGGGGTTCTCAACGATCTTCGCCTGCCAGTGCTCCTGTCGCACTGACCCGACCGCCCATCACTGTCGATCCGAAGAAGCCGATGTCCCATGCGGGCACGCCGGCAACAAACCGGTTCCGCGCCGGTGACGGGAAAGGAAGCCCCGCCGCCCGCCCCCTGACGGGAGCCGTTATCGCTTGAGGATCGAGCCCAGCAGGCCGCGAACCACCGAGCCGCCGAGGCTGCGGGCGACCGATTTCGTGAAGGCCTCGGCCACGCCCTCTCGCCGGCCAGAGCCGAGCAGGAGAGCCATCAGGGGATCTTGGGGGGGCTGGGGCGCGGGGCGAGCGCGACCGGGGTGGGGATAGGCGGTGCGGGTTGGCGGCGG
>CAMBXJ010000234.1 GCA_945871455.1 Asaia bogorensis | reverse complement strand
TCGATGTGACCCTGGACGGCAAACCGTACCAGGAAATGCATGTCGATGGAGGCGCCTTCGCACAGGCGTTCCTGTACCCGGCGGCGATCACGACCCAGCGGCGGGAGCGGCTTCGCCGGCGGGAGCCGGTTATTCCGGCGACCGCCTATGTCATTCGCAATGGACGGTTGGACCCCGAATGGGCGGTGGTCGAACGTCGGACCCTGAGCATCGCCGCACGGGCGATTTCCACCATGATCGCGTCCAGCGGCTTCAACGATGTCTTGCGCATGTACAGCAATACCCTGCGCGATGATATCGGCTTCAACCTTGCATATATCGGCAAGGATTTTTCGATGGAACTGCCTGCTCCGTTCGATTCGGGGTATATGCAGGCGTTGTTCGACTATGGTTACCAACGCGGACGCAAGGGATACGATTGGTCCACCAAACCGCCGATTTAAGTTTGGGGCGCGGCGGATAAGGGATCGGAGCGCTCGTTCGGTCGTTTGGGCGAGCGAGCCCTCACGCGCTGGTGCCGTCACCGTCCCACCCGTGCTCGGCCCGACAGAATACGTCAACTCGACCGCGCCTGTGCCTGGTGGTAGCGTCGCCCCAACAGCGCGGAGGAAACCATGCCGACCCCAACCATGCTGACAAAGGCGCAGATCGACGAATACAACGAAATCGGTGCCATCGTCGTGCCGGATGTGCTGACGCCGGACGAAGTGCGCCAGTTGCAGGACGTCACCAACGGGTTCGTGGAACGTGCCCGCGGGGTAACCGGGCATGACGAGATCTACGACCTGGAAGACAGCCACTCGCCGGACAATCCCCGGGTGCGGCGGATCAAGAAGGCCGACCAGCACCATGCCGCCTACGCGAACCTGGCGCGCCATCCGAAGATCCTGGCGGTGCTTCGCGACCTGTGGGGCCCGAATATCCGCTTCGATACCGCCAAGCTGAACATGAAATGCGCGGGGTTCGGCGCGCCGGTGGAATGGCACCAGGATTGGGCCTTCTATCCGCACACCAATGACGACCTGGCCGCCGTCGGCGTCATGTTCGACGACATGGCACTCGAAAATGGCCCGCTGATGATTATCCCCGGCAGCCATCGCGCACCGGTTTACGACCACCACGCGAACGGCGAGTTCTGCGGCGCCATGGATCCCACCAATCACGACGTCGATTATGCCGGCGCCATCCCGCTGTTGGGCCGCGCCGGATCGATTACCGTGCACCATGTGCGCGCGGTGCATGGGTCCGCCCCAAATATATCCGACCGCGACCGCCGTTTGTTGCTGTTCCAATTCCGCAATGCCGATGCCTGGCCGTTGCTGGGCTTCCCCGGTGGGATCGAGAAGTTCGACGAATTGATGGTTTGCGGCGAGACCCAGCAGCCTCGGCTGGAGCATTTGCCGGTGCGCCTGCCGTTGCCGCCGGCGACGCGCCAGGGTTCCCTATATGAAAACCAGAAGGGCATGAAAAACCGTTTCTTCGAGATCCCCGCCGCCGCCCGCGCGCCGGAGATGGCGAAGTGAACGACGTGACTGTCCCGCGCCACGCTGCGGCGACCGCCCCGCGCCACACTGCGGCGACCGCCCCGCGCCGTCCGGCTGTTCCGGTCGAGCCGATTTTCGACCAGACTCCGCATCCGTTCGGCGATGGGCCGGCCGCGCCGCTGGTCTATGACGCGTCCACCCAGGCGCGGCGGCAGCGCACGGTCAATTTCGCGGCCAAGCGCTATGCCGACATGCTGTTCGTGACCGGGCTGGATCGGGCCACCGCCGACCGCCACCATCGCTGGCGCGCCGCCCTGCCGCCGGCGGGGTTGGATACCCGTCTGCCGCACAGCGACGATCAGACCCGCCTGATGGCCGCCGTGCGGGCCGAACATCTGAAGGTGGAGGTCGATCACGACGACCAGCGGGTCACGGTGATCTGGAACGAGCCGTCCGAGGCGCCGACCATCGGCTCCGCGGTCGCTCGCCCCGGTTACGGCGGCATCCAGCTCGGCCAGCACGCGGTGTTGCAGTTCGATCCCAAACCGATTCATCGCGACATCGCTGCTGTCGGTCGCGCCTGGCCGCAGGGTGAAGCCGTGGACTCGCATGTGTCGCCTCCCGCGGCGCTGACCCAGGCGCTGGACGCGTTTTTCGCCAGTTCCAGCGGCGTCTATGGCTTGCTGATCGCGACGCCCGAGCGCGTGTTGCTTGAACGTTACAGCGCGTTCGGCGCGCCCGATCGGGTGACGCCGAGCTGGTCGATGACCAAGGCCATCACCTGCACGATCATCGGTCGTTTGATCCATGACGGTTGGCTCGGGTCCGTGCACGACCCGGCCGCGGCGCCGTTGTGGCGCGATCCGCGCGGCATCCACCATCTGATCACCCTGGACCATCTGTTGCGCATGCGATCGGGCCTCGGATTTCCGGTCCGCCACGACGACGGCGGCATCACGCTTGGGTTCGAAAACAGCGCCGTCTATCAGGATGGCTGCGATGCGTTCGAGGCCGCGCAGCGCTCTGTTGTCGCCGCCGTGCCGGGGTCGGTATTTCGTTACGTCAACAGTGGCGTGAACGTGCTGGGATCGATCATCCGCGACCAGATCGCCAAGCGCTCGCTGCCCTACCATGAAACCGTCTACCGCCTTCTGGCCGATCGGTTGGGCATGGCGAGCTACCAGCATTCCGCCGATATCGTAGGCAATTTCATCGCCTCGGGCGCTGGCTTTGCGACCCTGCGAGACTACGCCAAGCTGGGCGTGCTGTATCTGCAGGACGGGATGTGGGACGGCCATCGGATCCTGCCGGAGGGCTGGGTCGATTACGCGCTGACGGCCACACACACCGGCACCAGCTATGCGGCGTGCTTCCGCACCAACACGGACCGGCTGTTCCCGGACCTGCCGGTGGATACCGCCTGGGCGGCGGGGGCATCGGACAACAAGATCTTCATCTTGCGTCGTCATCGCCTGACCGTGGCCGTGTCCAATGAAACCGACCACCCGATGGACCTGGGGGCACTGAACCGCGTGATCGCGACGGCGATCGAAACACTCGCCTGAGGGAGAAACCACCATGACCGTTCGCAATGTAGCCCGTGACAAGCTGGAACAGGGCCAATTATCCCTGGGCGTCGGTGTCCGCATGACCCGCAGCGTGGAAATCGCCAAGGCTATGGCGGTGGCCGGCTTCGACTGGCTGTTCCTGGACATGGAACACGGCGTCATGTCGCTGGAAGCCTGCGCGCAAATCTCCACCGCCGCGCTGGACGCCGGGATCGCCCCCATCGCGCGGGTGCCGAACGGGCAATACTCGATCGCCACGCGCGCGCTGGACAACGGCGCGATGGGTATCGTCATGCCGCATGTTGATACGGCGGCCGAGGCGCGGGAAGTGGTGGAAAAGCTGAAATACCCGCCGGTCGGGCATCGCAGCATGGGCGGCACCGGGCCGCATTACAGCCTGCGCAATGCCAGTGTGGGGGATGCCGCGCGCACACTGAACGCCGTCAACCTGACCGTGGTGATGCTGGAAACCCCCACCGCGATCGCCAACGCCGCCGAGATCGCCGCGGTACCGGGGGTGGACGTGCTGCTGATCGGCACCAACGATCTGTGCGCCGAAATGGGCATTCACGGCGATTTCGGCAACGACCGTGTTGCGGATGCCTATGCCAAGATGATCGCGGCGTGTGAAAAGTCCGGCAAGTTCTCGGGCATGGCCGGGATCTACAATGAAACGATCATGCCACGCTATATAGAGATGGGGGCGCGGTTCATTTTGTCCGGTCAGGATGCGAACTTCATGATGGCGGGGGCGACGGCACGGACGGGATTCCTGCACAAGACGTTCCATTCGATCCAGGAGAAGAACGTCGATCAGGCGGCACGGGACCAGGCCGCAGCGCTTTGATGTGACGGACAGGCTTCCGCCCCGAACCCCGCCACGGCCCGGCGCCAGGCCGGGGGCCGGGGCGGAAGCCCTTTCCTTCACCGCCCGGACTCGCCTCTCCCGACCGACCGCGCTAGGAGACCGCCCAGTTCAGGAGAGACAAACCGCATGACCACCGACGACACCCTGCTCACCAGCCGCGACGGCCGCGTGGGCCGCATCGTGCTCAACCGCCCGCGCGCTCTGAACGCCTTGAACCTGGACATGGTCCGCGCCTTGACCAAGGTGCTGAACGAATGGCGCGACGATCCGCATGTGCACGCCGTGGTGATCTCTGGTACCGGCGAACGCGCGTTTTGTGCCGGGGGCGACGTGATCAATCTGCGCGAAGGCCAGATGTCCGGCGATCGCACCGAGGTTGAAGCCTTTTTCAGCGAGGAATACGCGCTGAACCTGATGATCGCGACCTATCCCAAGCCCTATATCGCGCTGATCGACGGCATCTGCATGGGCGGCGGCATCGGCGTGTCCGTCTACGGCCCGTATCGGGTCACCACCGAGCACGCCTCCTTCGGCATGCCGGAAACCGCCATCGGCTTCTTCCCCGATATCGGCGGCACCTATTTCATGCCGCGCATGCCGGGCGAAATCGGCATGTATCTCGGCCTGACCGGATTGCGGATCTTCGGCGCCGACGCGATCCATTGCGGCTTCGGCACGCATTACACCCTGCGCGAAGACCTGCCGGCGCTGTCCGCCGCCCTGGCGAAGGAAGGCCCCGCCGCGCTGGCTCGTTTCAACCGTACCCTGCCCGAATACTCCCTGGCGCCGCATCTGGCCGACATCGACCATTGCTTCAGCGCGGCCACGGTGCCGGAAATGGTGCAACGTCTGGAAAAATTGGATGCCGATTGGGCCAAGGCAGCGCTGAAAGCGATGCGGAGCGTCTCGCCATCCGCCATGTGCTGGACGGTGGAGGCGCTGCGACGTGGTGCCGACATGACCTTGCCACAGGCCCTGGACGCCGAATTCCTGCTGACCCGCACCACCATGGCGCATCCGGATTTCGTCGAAGGCGTGCGGTCCCTGGTGGTCGACAAGGACCGTAATCCGAAATGGCAGCCGCCCCGTATCGAGGATGTCGACCCCGCCACCATCGCCGCCATGTTCCCCTGACCTACTGTCCGATCGGCCGACACGCGGTCGGCCGATCGGCGAGACAGTCAGACCCCGTGCCTGGACCGGCGCGCAATCCCAATGACGGACCCAGACAAGGCCGGACCCAGACAAGGCCGGACCCGGACAGGGCCGGAACCAGACAGGGCCGGACCCAGACCCGCGAAACGAGGGATGCCCGCTGCCCGGGCGCGGTGACGAAGTCCCAGCCTTGATGGCCTGGCCGCGCCGGTAACGCTGAACCGGTGGTTGTGGGGCTGGTGCATGGCTCGACCCGAGGTGGATGGACGGGCATGATCGGGTTGCAAGCGATCGGGATCACCCGCGTCGCCATCGGGACCCAAGACCCCACCCTGGCCGGTCTTTCCAGGCGGACGTCGCGGGACACAAGCGCTGCACAGGAGCTGACATGTCGAACCGGTTGCATCGAGCCTATTCGTCCGTCGCGGCGCTTCTTATCGCCTCGGGTCTCTTTCTGGGCATCGGGTCGCCTGCCATGGCGCGCACGCTGCTGGTTGGGGCGGACAAAGAATACAAGGAGCCATCCCAAGCTGCCGCCGCGGCGCGTGACGGCGACACTGTCATCATCGCCCCGGGCGAGTATTTCGACTGCGCGGTCTGGAAAGCCAACAAGCTGGTGATCGAGGGTGCCGGTCAAAAGCCGGAAGACACCGTGATCACCGACAAGACCTGTGCCGGCAAGGGCCTGTTCCTGACCGACGGCCAGGACATCACGGTCCGCAACCTTACCTTGACCCGGGCGCGGGTGGCGGACGGCAACGGTGCCGGCATTCGGATGCAGGCAAACAACCTGACCGTCGAACGGGTGCGCTTCGTCAACAACCAGAACGGGATCCTGAGCAACAACAACGTCGCCGGCACGTTGCTGATCCGTGACAGTGCCTTCATTGCCAACGGCGGCTGCGAGGGCTCGTGCGCGCACGGTATCTATGCCAGTGCCCTGGATCTGCTGCGGGTGGAGAATTCGCTGTTCTCCGAAACGAAGCGGGCGCATCACATCAAATCCCGCGCCCGCCGGACCGAGGTTGTCGGCACCACCATCCAGGACGGACCCAATGGCACCGCCAGCTATCTGCTGGAAATCCCGAACGGCGGCGATGTGCTGGTGCGTGGCAACACCTTCGTGAAGGGGCCGCGGGCCGAAAACCACTCCTGCGCCATCATGATCGGATCGGAGGGTGTCACCCAGCGGACGCGTGAAATTCTGATCGAGGACAATACATTCCGCAATGAAGGTAGTTACGACACGTATTTCGTCATCAATCGCACCGCGACCGAGGCGCTGCTGAAAAGCAACCGCTTCACCGGGCGTATCCGTCCGCTCCAGGGCGACGGTGAGTCGCGGTAGTGGTCCGACCCCGGGTGTGGTTGGCGTCGGGCCGCGGCGCCCGCGCATCGACCTTGCGCACCGACCGATTCAGGATGCGGGCATCAAGGGTCGAGGGCGGCACATCCGGACGCCGAGCACATGGTCGCCGCAGGGCGTCGGTTGCCGAACAGGGCCGGGATGGCGGGAAGATGGCGGCAATCCGCGCCTTTCTCAGGATGAGAGTGGCACGGTGTAGATGGTCGATATTCGCGGACCATGACGCGACGACGTGCATGGCTGGCACCCGTCGACCCAGCCATCGCCGCGCGGCGCCCATCTCTGCCGCCCCCTCCCAGGCTCAAAACCTGCGATCGTGCTCGACCGAGCCGCCGTCCATTGTTCGGCGGGCCGTGATCCTGCTGTTGGCTCTGGTCGCCATTGCGTCCCCGGCCCTGGCCGATACGCTGTGGTTGCC
>CAMBXJ010000233.1 GCA_945871455.1 Asaia bogorensis | reverse complement strand
CCCGGTCCGTCCTACGGGGCGCGGGCTCTGTCCGCCCGGGTGGCTTCCAGGTCGTCCTCGATGAAAGCGCGGATGATGTCCACGACCGGCTCGTGCGGGGCGAAGCCGAGGGTGGGGGCGCGTTTGGCCTCGAAGGCCGGCGGCCAGGTGCCGACGATATCGGCGATCGCCCTGTCTTCCACGCGGCGGACCAGGGCACTGGCGCCGGGGCTGACCTGATCCAATGCCGCCAGAAGTTCGGCGATCGTCGTGGATATGCCGGGCGGCGTGATACTGCGATCCAACCCGAGTGGGGCGGTGTCCATCGCGGCCGCGTGCAGCAGCCAGTCGACCGCGCGCCTTGGGCTGCATACCCAGGCGGCGAAGTGGTCTTGCACCGGAAGCTCGGTTGCCAGGCCCAGCAGGGGTTCACGGATAATGCCGGAGAAGAAGGAACTGGCGGCCTTGTTCGGCCGGCCGGGGCGCACGATTACCGTGGGCAGGCGGATGGTGACGGCGTCCAGAAACCCCTTGCGGGACGCGTCCGCCAGGATCAGTTCGGCGGCCGCCTTTTGCGCGCCATAGGAATTGCCGGGAATCTGGCGCGCGTCGTCGGGCAGCACGGATGCCTGGGTGCCGCTGAAGCTGGCGACGGAACTGGTGAAGACCACGCGTGGCGGTTTGGCACCGGCGCCCACCAGGCGGCGGCAGGCGTCGATCACCGCATCGGTGCCACCCAGGTTCACGCGCCGGCCGAGGGTATAGTCGGCCTCGGCCTGGGCGCTGACCACCGCGGCCAGGTGAAACACGACATCGGTGCCGGTCGGGATGGCGGCTTCCGGCAGTTGCACGATGTCTCCGCCCAGGGTCGTGACCGGGAAGGGCGCGGGGAGCGGCTGCGGGGCCGCCAGGTCGAACAGGGTCAGCGCGGTCACCTTCCGACCGCCCAAACTGCCTTCTTTCGCCAGCCTGGTGGCGATCTTGCGCCCGAGAAATCCGCCGCCGCCAAGGATCGTAATGCGCATCCATCGCCTCCTGTTGCGGGACCACGATTGCACCGCGTTTGGATGCGGTCCACCGTCCGTTCATGCTTGCACGCTATCCGTTCAGCCTGTTCCTCAATCCGCGCCTGGGTACGCCTGGCGTGGTCGTGCTGCCCAATGCCGGCTTCCGGCGCGCCAGGGCGGAAATCACCGGGTGGGGCGGCTACCAGCCGACCCCGCTGTTGGATCTGACCGAACTGGCGCGTGACACCGGGGTCGCGGCGTTGCGGCTGAAAGACGAGTCCGGGCGGTTCGGCCTGGGCAGTTTCAAGGCACTGGGTGGAGCCTATGCCGTCTTCAACGTCCTGGCGAACGAATTGGCTCGTCTGGGCATCGCGCGGGCGGCAACGTCGGCGGATCTGGCCGCGGGCCGATTAGCCACGGCGACCGGGGCCATCACCGTCACCTGCGCGACCGACGGCAACCACGGACGGGCGGTGGCGTGGGGCGCCGGGCGATTTGGCTGCCGCTGTGTGATTTTCGTGCATGAAACCGTCAGTCAGGGACGCATCGACGCGATTGCCGGCTATGGCGCGGAGGTGCGTCGCGTGCCGGGAACCTATGACGACGCGGTGCGAGAGGCCGCCAGGGTGGCCGAGGCGGAAGGCTGGTTCGTGGTGTCCGATACCGCCTGGGCCGGATACACCGAAGTGCCTCGGGACATCATGCAGGGCTATCGCCTGATGCCGGACGAGGCCGCCGACCAGTGGGAGGGTGATCCTCCGTCGCATGTGTTCATCCAGGGCGGGGTCGGCGGCGTCGCGGCCGCGGTGTCGGCGCAGATACGGGCACGGTTCTCGCCCATGCCGCGCCTGATCGTCGTGGAACCCGATCGGGCGGCCTGCCTGCTGGCGAGCGCGGAACTGGGGGAACCGACGACCATCCCCGGCGATCTGGACACGTTGATGGCGGGCCTGGCCTGTGGGGAGCCGAGCCTGCTGGCATGGCAGGAACTCGATCGGGCGGCCGCGGCGTTCATGGCGGTGCCGGACGAGGCCGCGGTGGCCTGCATGCGGCTGTTGGCGGGGATGGGGATCGTTTCAGGCGAGTCCGGTGTCGCGGGGCTGGCGGGGTGTCTATTGGCGCTGGGAGACCAGGCGGCTCGGGCGTCATTGGCGCTTTCCGAGACGAGCCGCGTGCTGTTGTTCAGCACCGAAGGGGCGACGGACCCCGCGCTTTACCAAATATTAGTCGGTTCCGGCCAAGATCGCACCATATAAGGACAATCATGGCGAAAGCGCATGAAGTGGCCGGTGAAAAGCCACTTTTTCCGCGCGTCATGCCTTGCGTCCGAGCGGTCAAGGAGCGGGCAGAATGCGTGCGATACGGCCTTTATTGTTGGTGTTTCTGGCGGTCCTGGTGGGATATGCCGCCTATCCCTACGTGACACTCTACCGACTGCGGGAAGCGGTGTTGCAGAACGATGCCGCGACTTTGCGGTCGCTGGTGCATTGGCCGAAGGTGCGCGACGGGATCAAGGAAGACATCTGCGATTTTCTGTTCGATCCCCCGGTGGCTTCGGCAAACGGGCCTGCCCTTGCGTCGGCCGCACTCCCGGCCTTCGGCCAGTCGTTCGTGCGTGGCATTGCCAGCAACGTCGTGGATCGGCGGGTGACCCCGGAGGCTTTGACGGCGGCGCTTGGTCCGCTGGTGTCTCAGCCCGTGATCGCCGGGTCTGACGTCCGGTTGACCTGGGCGTTCTTCGATGCGCCGACGGCGTTTTCGGTCGGTCTGCGTGTGCCTGACCACGATGACGATGTCCTGGTTCGGTTGGAATTGCGCGATATGTCGTGGCGGGTGACCCGCGTCTGGCTGCCGGTGGCGCTGCTGCGTCAGGCGAATGCCGGGCCCGAGGTGGAGGTTCAGCAGACCGTTGCACCGCGGGATGCGGTGTCCGTTGCGTATGTCGGGCCGCGACCGGTTGCGCCTTGGGCCTTCTCCTTGGGAGAGGCTCGGGAGTAGCGGATTGGTGGGTGCTGTCTGAGGTTCGGTGGATGCGGTGGCTTTTGGTGCCCTGATGACGCAAGGGACTTCCCAGCTTGCCGGGGAAGGCGGTCTTCGGGCTCCGGGCGGTCCGCTTGTCGCTATGGCCCGCTGGGCGGGTCGCGTCGGTCTGCCTGAAGCGGACGCACGAAGTGCTTCCGCAGGCCGCTGGATGGTTTGGCAATGGCCAGGCGCCCCCACCATTCGATGGCCGGACAGTGCCCGGCCTGCTAGGCTCGGATTTCCTCCGTTGTGGGACAGTGCGCCATGGACGACGCCGATCTCGTGCTGACGCGGCACAGACTGAATGTGGACGACTATCACCGGATGGCCGAGGCCGGGATCCTGGGGGAAGACGACCGCGTGGAACTGATCGACGGGGAGCTGATCGACATGGCACCGATCGGGCAGGACCACGCCGCGACCGTGAACGGCCTGACCCATGTGCTGGTCATGGCCTGTAGGGATCGGGCGATCGTCTCGGTCCAGAATCCCGCTCGGCTGGACCGGTTCAGCGAGCCCCAGCCAGATGTCACGCTCTTCCGACCGCGTGCCGACAACTACCGGACCGGCGCGCCTCCTGGACCCGCCGATGTCCTGTTGTTGGTCGAGGTGGCGGACAGCTCGCTCCGGTACGACCGCGCCGTGAAGCTGCCGCTCTATGCCCGCGCCGGGATCGGCGAAGTGTGGATCGTCGATCTGAGCCGGCGGGTGGTGGACGTCCACCGGACACCCTCGGGGAATGAATATGCGACAGTCGAGACGCATGGTCCGGACGATACCGTGACGCTCGCTTTGGCGCCGGAGATCGTGGTGGACTTGCACCGCATCTTCGCGTGATTGGGTTTGTCCAGGCGCGATAGCCCAATACCTGCCGGTGCGAACTGATTTCGGGACCGGTCAAGGTGCTTTGCCATGTCATCGCTTCCGCATCACGAGCCGCATCCCGCGGACGCCCCGCCATGCAAAATCGGGGCATCGGAGAGCGCCGGAAATTTAACGACCAGGGATCAGCGATGGCGAGACGACCGTCGGTCGCGGCCCATTTCCCGCTCGCCCATCAACTCCGCGGTTTGGGGGCTTCCATCGGACCATTGGCCTTTTTCCAGGCACCGAAGCCGCCTTCAACATGGGCGACATTTTCGACCCCCATGTCCTGTGCGGTCTTGGCCGCCAAGGCCGACCGCCACCCGCCCGCGCAAAAGAACACGAAACGCTTTGATTCGGCGAAGACCGGCTTGTGATACGGGCTGTCCGGGTCGATCCACATTTCCAGCATCCCTCGGGTGCAGGAGAACGCGCCGGGCATCCGGCCCTCTCGGTCCAGTTCCCGAGGATCGCGCAGATCGACGAACAGCACGTCGTCCTTGCCGTGCAGGGCGATGGCCGCTTCCACCGACAGCGTCTCGATTTCGGCATTGGCCTCGTCGAGGAGTTGCTTGAGGCTCTTCTTGATCTTCATGCGGGTCTCCTGGCGCGAAGCCGTGTCGCCCGCCCGATCCTGACCGGACCGAGGCGGGACTTAAGGTGTCTATACCGGCCGATCACCGGCGACGGTCACGCGGAAGCCCGACCGAGTGTGCGGCCAGTAGTCCCACATCGCGCGGTGCTGGACGCAGCGATTGTCCCAGAACGCCACCGAGTTCTCTCTCCATCGGAAGCGGCACTGGAACAGCGGGTCCTCGGCGAGGTCGTAAAGGTAGTTGAGAATGGCCCCGCTTTCGTCGCGCGGCAGTCCGACGATGCGTTTGGTAAAGCCGCGATTGACGTAGAGCGCCTTCTTGCCGGTCACGGGATGGATCCGGACGATCGGATGTTCCGCTCGCGGATAGACCGGCTTATCGTCCACGCCGTAGTTGCTGTAGGTGCCGCGGTAGACGTCTTCCCCGTCATGCACCGCGGTCAGCCCGTCCAGATACGCCTTCATGCGGTCTGAAACCGCCTCATAGGCCGCATACATGCTGGCGAACAACGTATCCCCACCCTTCGGTGGGCATGTCTTGACGTAAAGAATGCTTCCCATCGGCGGTTCGACATCGCAGGACACGTCGGTGTGCCAGCCTTCGCCGTTGGCGCGCGGGCTGTCCTTGTCGGCGTGGATCACCATCAGTTCCGGATGGCCGGGGGCATGCGGCGCCGCCGGATGCACATGCAGTTCCCCGAAGTTGCGGCCGAAGCTCAGATGCTGTTCGGGCGTCATGTCCTGATCGCGAAAGAAGATCACCAGATTCTCGGCCAGAGCGCGGTGAACCTCCTCCATCTGGTGGTTGCCGAGCGGACGGGAGAGATCAACGCCGGCGATTTCGGCGCCGATGATGGGGGTTAGCTTGTCGACGGTGATGGTGTCGTAGGGGCGCTGCTCATCGATCTTGTGGCGGTAGCGGGGGCCGCCGTTGCCTCGCAATGCGCTCATGGGGATCCCTCCGGGCGAATGGGGTTAACGTTGGACGTTGTCGCTGCGAACCGGGATGCCTGTCTGCTCATAGCACACCTGCGCGAAGGCCTTCACGCCGTCCTGGATCACCTGCTTGCTGGGCATGGCGAAGCAAAGCCGTAGATGGGAACTGGAATTGTCCGCGCTGACCGCCCAGGCGGGGCCTTCGTTGAAGATGATCCCCGCCTCGGCCGCCGGCTTCAGCAATTTCCGGACATCGACACTGTCGGGCAGCTTGATCCACAGGAAGATGCCGCCCTTGGGTGCCCAGCACTCGGCGGAGGTGCCGAATTCGCGTTCCACGGCCTCGACCATGCATTTCAGCTTGTCGTGCAGCACGCCGTTCAGGTGGTTCATGTGGGTGTCGAAGTTCTTTGAGAAATACTCGGCGACGATCATCTGATCCAGCGCGCCGGTGCCGCTGTCGCCCTTCAGCGGCAGGAGGCGGCGCATGATGTCCCATTCCGCGACGACATAGCCAAGCCGCAACGCCGGGGCGAGGGACTTGGAGAACGACCCGAGATGGATGACGCAGCCGGGATCCAGCGCGTAGAGCGACGGTGGGGCTTCGACGCCCTCCCACAGCAGATCGGCGTAGCACTCGTCCTCGAAGATGCAGACATTGTATTCGCGGGCCAGCCTGATCAGGGCCAGGCGGCGATCCAGCGGCAGGATGGACGCGGTGGGGTTCTGGATGGTCGGGATGGTGTAGATGAATTTGGGCGTGATTCCCTTGGCTTTCAGGTCGGCGAGCTGCTGGGCCAGCGCTTCGATCACGATTCCGTCAGCGTCCAGCTTTATGCCTTCCAGTTTGGCACCCAGCTTGCGGAAGCGGTTCATGGCGCCCTGGTAGCAGAATTCCTCGCACAGGACGGTGTCGCCCGGGTTGGTCAGCAGCTTGCTGATCATGTCCAGGCCCTGACCGGAGCCGGTAACGATCATCACGTCGTCGGCGGGGATGTCCATGCCGCGCACGCGCTTGCAGCGGTCCGCCACGAACTGGCGCAAACCGGGATAGCCCTGCGGTCCCATGCCGAGGTTGTAAATGGCGAGTTTGGAGCCTTCGCGCCGCAGCACCGAGGCGGCGGCGTCGACCAGGCCTTCGATGGGGATCTGCTCCGGGTCGTTGTTGCCACCGACGAAGTAGTATTTCGGGAACGGGGCCCAGCGCGGCGCGGGGTCGGGCAGGCCGTCGCTGTAGAGCTTGCCGTAGTCGATCATGGTGGCGGCCATTGGATGGTTCCCTCTCGCTGGTTGGGGCGGAGGTTAGCAAGTTCTGGTCGGTTCGCCAGCCCGGGGGACAGTCAGGGGCGGGGCTCCGCCCCGAGACCCCGCCAGGGGCGCTGCCCCTGGACCCCGCCAAGGCCGACGGGCCTTGGAACCCGGACCATTGGTGGGTTTTAGGATACCGCCCTACACGGACGATGATGCGTCCG